>DASPJG010000035.1:0-3449 GCA_035628755.1 Pyrinomonadaceae bacterium | reverse complement strand
GACGAGATGCGCGACAAAATCCTGCGCGGCACGGCGCACGTCACGCTCACGCGCGCCGACGGCAAGCTCATCGAAGACCCGCGGGCGATCATCGAGCGGCTGCGCACCGTCGCCGGGGTCACGGACGCCGCGCCGACAACTTATACCGGCGCGCTGCTGAGCGGCGCGGACGGCGCGGCCTACGCCATCGTGCGCGGCGTCGCGCAGGAGTCCGCGCGCAGCCTCGCGGAGATTCGCCGCACGCTGAACGAAGGCGCGCTCGAACCCCTGTTTGCGGAAGCGCGGGAAACCGCCCCGCGCGAACGCGGCGGCGTTGATGCAGAGCGCGAAGACTTTGACGCGAAGCGCGATGCAGCGGGCGGGGCTGAAGACGTTGAAACCGGCGGCATGTTGTTCGGCGCGCTCGACGACGTGGCCGACGACAAGCCGCCCGCTCCGGTGATCGTCGGCGCGGAACTGGGAGCGCGCACGGGACTCCGGCGCGTCGGCGACGAAGGCTGGATCGTGACGGGCGAGCAGACGCCGGGGTCGTCCGGCCTGCAACCGCGCGTGCGGCGCGTGCGCGTGGCGGGCGTCTTTAGTTCCGGCCTCCACGAGTATGATTCGTCGTGGGTTTACGTCGCGCTCGCGGATGCGATGGAACTCGAAGGCGGGGCGGAGGCGGCGGGCGGCGCGAGCCTGATCAGCATCGAGACGGCGGACATCTACCGGGCGGCGGAGACGGCGGCGCGCGTGCGCGGGTTGCTCGGCGCAAACTTTAAGACCATTGACTGGCAGGAAGCGAACGCGCCTCTCTTCGCCGCGCTCCAACTCGAACGCCGCACCGTCGCGCTCATCATCGCGCTCATCATGTTCGTCGCCGCGCTCAACATCACGACCACGCTCGCGCTCGTCGTCGTCGAACGCCGCGCAGACATCGCCATCCTCGGCGCGATGGGCGCGCGCGCGCGGAGCATCATGCTCGTCTTCATCTGTGAGGGCGCGATCATCGGCGCGACGGGCGCGGGCTTGGGCATCGTGCTCGGCCTCGTCGCCTGCTTCCTCGGCGACCGCTACAAACTCGTCTCGCTGCCCGCCGACGTGTACTCGCTGAGCGCGATCCCCTTTCACCCGCACGCGCGCGACGTGGCTCTGGCCGCCCTCGCTGCCTTCGTCGTCAGCCTGCTTGCCACGATCTACCCGGCGCGCACCGCCGCGCGCCTCAAACCGGCGGAGGCTCTGCGGTACGAATAAAAGTCCGAAGTCCCAAGTCTCAAGTCCGACTGACTTGGGACTTGGGACTTGAGACTTGAGACTTGAGACTTGGGACTTGAGACTTCTTTGGAAGTGCGCGAACTGCGCAAGGTCTACGCGTCGCCGTCGGGCGCGGCGTTGGAGGTGTTGCGGGGTGTGTCGTTCACGCTGGCGGCGGGCGAGATGTTGGCCGTGACGGGCGCGTCCGGCGCGGGCAAGTCAACGCTGCTGCACCTGCTCGGCGGGTTGGACACGGCTGACGGCGGGAGCGCGCGGCTCGGCGAGATCGAACTAACCCGCATGCACGGCGCGGAACTGGCGCGCGTGCGCAACGAGAAGATCGGTTTCGTCTTTCAGTTTCATCATCTGCTGCCGGACTTGAGCGCGCTTGAGAACGTCGCGTTGCCGCTTTTGGTCGCGCGGCGCAATGCGCGTGAAGCGCGCGCGGCGGCCAGCGCGTTGCTCGAAGCGGTGGGCTTGAGCGGGCGCGCCTCGCACCGTCCCGGCGAACTTTCGGGCGGCGAACAACAGCGCGCCGCCATCGCCCGCGCCCTCGTCCACGAACCGCGCCTCGTGCTGGCCGACGAGCCGACCGGCAATCTCGACGCACGCACCGGCGCGCTGGTCGGCGATCTTCTCTCCACGCTCGCGCGCACGCGCGGCGCGGCCATCGTCGTCGCCACGCACAACGAACAACTCGCCCGCGCCTGCGACCGCACGCTCGTCTTGCGAGACGGGCGGCTGGGTGAAACTTAACCGGGAAACGAAATTTTCGCGCCTTCGCTTTGGTGCGGGCGGGCAGCCCGGTTTTCCTTTCTCTTCTGCCTTTCGCCGCATTAGGTTATAATGCGCGCGGGCAGACGTGAGGAGTTTTTATTTCTGCTTCTCGACCGACGCCACACCAAAAAGTTTCATCAGCGACTCAGCAAATCGTTTTTATGTTTGAACGCTACACGGAGAAAGCGCGGCGAGTGATCTTTTTCGCGCGCTACGAAGCCTCGCAATTCGGCGCGCCCGCCATCGAGCCGGACCACCTCCTGCTCGGCCTGATGCGCGAAGACAAAACGCTCACGGCGCGTTTTCTGGCGCGCGCGCAAGCCTCGCTCGAAGCCATTCGCAAAGATATCGAGGCACGCGCCCCTCTGCGCGAAAAGATTTCCACCAGCGTCGAACTCCCGCTCGCGCCCGAAACCAAGCGCGTGCTGGCCTACGCCCACGAGGAGTCCGACCGTTTGCAGCACCGCCACATCGGCACGGAACATCTCCTGCTCGGTCTCCTGCGCGAGGAGCGTTCGATGGCCGCCGAGATTCTCTACGAGCGCGGTTTGCGGCTCGCCGCCGTGCGCGAGGAAGTTGCCCGCGCCACCGGCGCAGACCCGCGCGCCTCGCAGAAGAAAGACACGCCGCACCTCGCAGAGTTCTCCCGCGATTTGACCGAAGACGCCGCCAACGACAAACTCGACCCGCTCGTCGGGCGCGACAACGAGATCGACCGCGTTATCCAGATTCTCTGCCGCCGCACGAAAAACAACCCCGTGCTCATCGGCGAGCCGGGCGTCGGCAAGACGGCCATCGTCGAAGGCTTGGCGCAGAGGATCATGCGCGGCGACGTGCCGTCGTTTCTGGAAAACAAGCGCATCCTCTCGCTCGACCTGTCCCTTATCGTCGCGGGCACGAAGTATCGCGGGCAGTTCGAGGAACGCCTCAAACAGATCATGCGGGAGTTGGTTGAGAACCCGCAGTACATCGTCTTCATTGACGAACTCCACACGCTCGTCGGCGCGGGGAGCGCGGAAGGCTCGCTCGATGCGGCCAACATTTTGAAGCCCGCGCTGTCGCGCGGCGAGATTCAATGTATCGGCGCGACGACGCCCGCCGAGTTTCGCAAGTCCATCGAAAAAGATCGTTCGCTCGAACGCCGCTTTCAGGCGGTGAAAGTTCCGCCGCCGTCGGAAGAGGAAGCCGTCCGCATCCTCGACGGCGTGCGCGAACGCTACGAGGCGTTTCATCAGGTGCGCTACACGGAGGAAGCCCTTGAGGCCGCCGTCTACCAGTCGAGCCGCTATATCCCCGACCGCTTCCTGCCCGACAAGGCCATTGACGTGATCGACGAGGCCGGAGCGCGCGTCAAGTTGCGCGTGCGCCGCGAGCCTGCGGCGGGCGACCTGACACAGACCCGCCCGCTGGCGTCCATGCCCGAGGAGCGGCTGCGTTCG
>DASPJG010000034.1:0-3845 GCA_035628755.1 Pyrinomonadaceae bacterium | reverse complement strand
AGCGTTCAGCCTGCGTTAGCTGGTTCTGCACGGCCTGCTTGTTGATCGAGCGCAGATGGTTCTTGCGGCGGCGGTAAACGTCCAGCAGGTCAACGAAATCTTCCCAGCGTTGTTCGAGGCTGCGGATGTTCGCCGGCACTTCTTTCGCGCCGGTAAACTTCATGTAGTTGTCGAAAATCTGCTTCTTCAACCACTTCAAATAGAGCACTGCCTCGCGCTCGCGCGGCTCGAAAGTTTCGATCAGCTTCTCGCGCTGGCGGCGACGCATCTCGAAGAGCTGTTTTTTGGTGCGCGTATCAACGAGACGGCGGTAGAGCGCGTTGGCCGGGACGGTCGCAAGGTACAGACCTTCGGCGACCAGCGCCGCGCCGAGCGGGATAATCGAGCCGGTGTACGCCGCAGCCACGGCGAAGCCCGCCATGCCCCAAAAATTGACGGGTTCCTTGACCGCCTCTTTCAAGTATTGGAGGTCTACCTTTTTAATGTCCGCCATAACAAATGACTGCCGTAGAATTTAATGCCGCCCGCTCGCCTGTTTGTGGCGACGCGGCTCTGAAAATATTTTCCGCCCGTCCGCACGCCTTCGATATTTCGACCGCTACGTTGTGCGTCACTGATCTTCGCTTGCCGCCGGGAGCGCGCCCTGCTGCTTGGTCGTCGAACTCGGCAACAGCCCCATGCTCTGCTTGTACGCGAGCAACTTGTCCTGCAACTGCATATCCAACGCCTCGCGTTCGATGTCCTGCATCTGCGAATCCACGGAAGCCGCGCCCAGTTGCATCTTGGCTTCGGCGGTGGCAGAGCGGCGATCAATTTTCTCGCGCATCTCGCTGAAGGTCGAAGCGTCGTCGCCGAGTTGGAACGTCTCCATGGTCTGCGCGAGTTGCTCCTGCAACTTCGCCTGCTTCGACTGGTTGATCAACTGCATCGCTTCGGCGGTGCGTTGCTGCATCTGAAGCATGTAGTTGTCGCGCGCCTTGAGCGCTTGCTTGGATGCCATCTCGGCGTGCTGAAGTTGCTGGCCGGTCTTGTTGAGATCAAGCTGGGCTTGCTGGAGTTGACCGATGTAGGCGGTGGCGATGTCGTCGCGTCCCAGTTTGATGGATGCTTTGATCTTCGAGTCGAGGTCGAGCACCTGCCCTTCGAGCCGCTCTTTGCTCTTGGCGAGCAGCCGCTCGGTCGCCATCACCTGCGCCACGGAGTTGTTCAGTTCGGGCACGCGGTCGCGCATCTCGCGGATGGTCTGATTAAGAATCAACTCGGGGTCTTCGGTCTTCTCAATTAGACCGCCAAACAATGCGCGCAAAGAACGCTTGAACCTGCTCCACGATGACATCTCTTCTGCTCCTCCGACAAACTATCCGGCGCACCGCCTTCGACCGTCGCGATGCTGCCAAACTTTCCGCGCCTGAATTTTGCGCGCCTCAGAATAGTACGTAAGCGCGACTTCCGCGGTTCATTTTCGGCGACGATACGCTCTCAAGGCCGAGTATAACAGGAGTCGCGCTTGGCAGACCAGAGCGGGCAGAAAGTGAGCGGTAAGCAGTGGCAGTGAGCAGTAAAGACGTCAAAGGGCAATGTCCGCTTCGTTCTGACTGCTTACAGCTCACCGCTCACTGCTTACTAAATTTTCCGATGTCGCGGCGGTATTGCATGCCGTCCCAGTGGATGTGTCCGGCGGCTTCGTAGCAGCGTGCGAGCGCAAGATCGAGCGTCGGGGCGCGGGTCGTGACGCCGACGACGCGCCCGCCCGCCGTGTGCCACGAGCCATCCGGGGCGCGTCGCGTTCCGGCATGAAAAATCTGGACGGACGCGGACACGTGTACGCCGTCCAGCCCTTCGATGCGCGCGCCCGTCTCGGGTCGCTCCGGGTAGCCGCGCGCGGCGAGGACGACGCAGGCCGAGGCGTCTTCAGACCATTGAATAGGTGCGTCCTTGAGGTTCCGGTTCGCGACGGCCTCGAAGATTTCGCCGAGGTCGCTTTCGAGCCGCACGAGAATGGCCTGCGCTTCCGGGTCGCCGAAACGCACGTTGTACTCAAGCACGCGCGCTCCGTCCGGCGTCAGCATCAGCCCGATGAAGATGATGCCGCGAAACTCAAGATTGTCGGCGCGCAGACCTTCGAGCGTCGGCTCGACGACCTCTCGGACGACGCTTTCGAGCGTCTCCGCGTCGAGCACTTCGGGCGAAGTGATCGCACCCATCCCGCCGGTGTTCGGGCCGGTGTCGCCTTCGCCGATGCGTTTGTGGTCGCGCGCGGGCGGCATCAGGGCGTAATCAGTGCCGTCCGTCCAGAAAAGGAGGGAGGCTTCCGCTCCGGTCAGGGCTTCTTCGATGACGACGCGGCGCGCGGCCTCGCTCCCGACGCGGCCATCCTCCATCAACCCGGCGACGGCCTCCAAAGCCTCCGCACGCGTCGCGGCCACAATCACGCCTTTCCCGCCCGCCAGCCCGTCGGCTTTGACCACAACGGGCAACTCCGCCGCGCCAAACTCGCCGCCGAGCAGAATCTCGCGCGCCTCTCCCGCGCTCGTGGCGACGCGGAAACGCGCAGTCGGTATCCGGTGTCGCGCCATGAACTCTTTGGCAAAGGCTTTGCTCGATTCCAGTTGCGCGGCTTCGGCGCGCGGGCCTGCGACGGCGAGGCCGCGCCGTTCAAACTCGTCCGCGAGCCCGGCGGCGAGCGGGGCTTCGCCCCCGACAATCGTGAGCGCGATCCGTTCACTCCCGGCAAACGAAGCGAGCGCGGCAACATCGGTCGCCGACGTGGGGACGCAGCGCGCGATCTCGGCGATGGCGTCGCTGCCGGGCGCACAATAGAGTTCGAGGGGGCGTCTGGATGTTCTTTTGAGCGTGTGGCAGAGCGCGTGCTCGCGCCCGCCCGAACCGATGACGAGAATCTTCATAGACGAAAATTTAGCTTTGGACTTCGAGAACGAAAATGGCGCTTAAACGCGCGGATGCTGGCACGGCGCGAAAGTCGTGTCAAGACAACCTGCGGCAGGTCGAGCCGAACGTGCGCGGAAAACCTTGACACAATTTCGTGATAGTTATACTTTGCATAGTAATCAGATCGGCGACGGGCGTTTCTGTCGAGTTATGACGGGCGGCTCGCGTGGTCTCAAAAACGCATAGATTTAAGAGAGTTCTTAACGCAAGACTCCGAACTAAAAAGAACCGATCTTCCTTACGAGCGACTTCCCTCACCGAACGTTCGACTCCGGGGAGTACATCCGTGGGGGTATTGACATGTCACAGGCTCAAGCAACCGGTCAGGCGAATGGCGAATGGGCGCACGCCGAGACCGAATTCCAAGACCGCAACATCCGTTGCGTCGATTGTAACGAAGATTTTATCTGGACGGGCGGCGAGCAGGTTTTCTTTCACGACAAGGGTCTGAAGAACGAACCGAAACGCTGCAAGCCCTGCAAGCAGGCCAAGAACGAGCGTCTGGCCGCCATCGCCGCCGCACAGGCTTCCGGCGTCCGCCAGCGCATCGAAGTTTCCGTCAACTGCGCACAGTGCGGTCAACAAACGACCGTTCCCTTTTATCCTTCGCAGGGTCGTCCGGTCTTCTGTCGCTCTTGTTTCCTCGCAGGCCGCAGCGCAGAGACGCAAGACGGGTAACAAACCTTCAGCTTCGCAAAGCCCACTCCCGACAGACTGTCCGCCCGGCACACATTTGCCGCTTGCGTCGAACGCTAGCGGCCTCGTCAAAGTGTGTCCGGCGCGAGAGGATAAGAACGAAGCGGGGGCTAAACCTTGATGAAGCCGCCCCCTTCGACCGTCGCCGCCGCGCCCGCTCAATGTTCCAGAGCAGGCCGCGTCTGCTCGCGCGGCGTTGA
>DASPJG010000033.1:0-2087 GCA_035628755.1 Pyrinomonadaceae bacterium | reverse complement strand
GTCTTCGAGTTTGAGCAGGCGCAGGATTTCGCGGCGGCGTTCGGGGTCGTCGCTTTTGCGGTCGCCGTCGCCGCCCGCGTGGATGCGCTCGGCCAGACGCAAGTTCCCCTCGGCCGTGAGCGTGGGGAAGAGGTTGAAGCGCTGGAAGACGAAGCCGATCTTGCGGCGGCGGATGTCCGTGCGGCGCGCGTCCGTCGCGGCCGTCAGGTCTTCGCCGTCGATGGTGATGCGCCCGCTCGTCGGCGTCAGCAGGCCGCCGAGCAGGTGCAGCATCGTCGATTTGCCGCACCCCGAAGGCCCCATGATCGCGAGGAACTCGCCCTCCTCGACTTCGAGCGTCACGCCGCGCAGCGCCGGCACGTCCACCGCCCCGACGCGGTAGACCTTCGTGAGATTGTCTGCGTGAACGATTGTCTTCATGCGTGACAGGTGACAGGTGACAGGTGACGGGTGAGAGCAAGTTTTATCTTGCCACCCGTCACGGTTGACCTGTCACTCGTATGACAAAGCGTTGACCGGGTCGAGGCCGGCGGCGCGGACGGCCGGGTAGAGCGCGCCGAGGAGCCCGCCGCCGACGCCTATGCCCGCGGCCGCGAGCGCCCACGTCCACTCGTAGTCGAAGGGCAGGCCGTAGGCGCGCTGGATCAGAACCTTCGCGACGAGCGAGGCGAGGAATCCGACCACGAGGCCGAGCGCGCTGATCACCAACGCCTCGCGCTCGATGGTCGAGACGATGTAGGCGCGCGACGCGCCGAGCGCCTTGAGTATCCCGATCTCGCGCGTCCGCTCCGTGATCGTCGTGTACATCGCCAGCATCACGACGAGCGCCGAGACGATCGCCGCCAGCGCGACTAAGGCGCGCAGGAAGATCGGCAGGTACGGGATGCTCTTCTCGAAGTTGAACATCGGCAGGTCTTGCGTGAACTGAATCTTGTTGCCCGGAAGCTGCTCGTCGATGCGCCGCGCGAGCGCGGCCGCGTCCACGCCGTCGCGCCCCTTGACGAGAATGTAGGACGCCTTGCCCGGAGCCTCCATCGCGTCCTGCATCGCGGCGAGCGACATCTTGATGCGCGCGCCGGCCTCCGGCGAGTAGACGCCGACGACCCGGTAGGGCTGCCCGCCGAAGATGCTCACGGTCGCCCCCAGGCCCAGGCGGCCGTTGCGCGCCTTCGTCTCGTCGATGACGACTTCGTCCAAGCCGGCGGCGGCGCGGCCCGAGACGAGCCGCGTCCCGTTCTGCGCGGCGAACCGGTCGAAGTCAACGCCCTCGACCTGCTCGAAGCCGAAGCCCCGGCCGCCCTGAAAGACGTTGCGGATGACGGGGACTGCCGACTCCACGCCCTCGATCTTCGCGAGCGCCTCGACGTACTGCACGGGGAGGTTCGCGGTCGAAGAGGTCAGCTCCATCCCGCCCGGCCGCGTGAAGATGATCTCGGCCCGCAGGTTCGACGAGCGCCGCTGCAAGTCGTTCGACATCCCGCGCGCCAGCCCCGTGAACAGCATCACCAGGCACACGCCCAGACCGACGCCCGCCACGCTGATGAGCGCCCGCAGCGGCCGCTGCCTGATGTTGTTGACGACGAGGTTATCCATCATTCAGGTGATAAGTAAACCGTGACTAGTGACGAGCACGAAAGGCCGAGGCGGTTTTGCTTGTCACTTGTCACCTGTCACTTGTCACGGTTTTCTGGTGTCCAGATCGACGACCGGCAGGTTGTCCTTGTTCTGGAGCACGAAGGCTTCGGGGGGGAACTGCTGGTCTAGGCTGACGGACTCGGGTGTCTGGTAGTTGATGCGGATCGAGTAGCGATCCTGCGGGCGCGTGATCTCGATCTCGGAGGGCAGGCTGTAGCGCCGCCCCTCGCCGAACGGGCGCGGGTCGCGGTAGACCACGTCGGTCGTCAGCGTCCCCGCCTCGTCGAAGGTCTGGACGCGCGCGAGCCGCAGGCCGCCGAAGCGGTCGATCCAGAAGCGGCGCAGCAGCGCCGCTCGCCCCTCGCCTTCGGGCCGCAACTCTTCGAGCTGGTAGTAGCCGCGCACGACGCGCGAGTTCTTCTTCGCCCCCTGCCGCGTGTCCGGCTCCTCGG
>DASPJG010000032.1:0-8318 GCA_035628755.1 Pyrinomonadaceae bacterium | reverse complement strand
GTCTCGCGCCTCCCCGCAGTGCGCTCCATCTACGGCAACCGCACGCTCCACACGACCGCCGACCCCTACCTTGCCCCTGTGGGCGCGGAGCGCGTCGCGCGCGACTTTGAACTGACGAACTCCAACGCGGGAATCCCGGTGACCGGGCGCGGCGTCACGGTCGCCGTGCTCGACACGGGACTCGACGGCACGCACGGCGATCTGGCCGGTCGCGTCGCGCAGAACGTCAAGCTGCTCGACACGCAGAGCGTGAGCGTCGGCTTTACGCCTCCCGTGGGCGTGGAGAACGTGCCGAACACAGATCAGGTCTATGGCCACGGCACATTTGTCGCGGGCATGATCGCGGGCGACGGAGCGCGCTCGGGCGGCGCGTATGCAGGCGTAGCCCCGGGCGCAAAACTCGTGGGTCTCAGCGCGGGAGACTTGAACCTCTTCTACGTGCTCGCGGGCTTCGACTACCTGCTCACGCGCCCCGACCTCGGCGTCCGCGTCGTCAACTGTAGCTTCTCGGCCAACGCCGTCTACGACGAAAACGACCCCGTCAACGTCGCCACGCGCATGCTCACCGAACACGGCATCAACGTCGTCTTCTCGGCGGGCAACTCCGGCCCCGGGCTTCACACTTTAAACCCTTATGCCGCCGCGCCGTGGGTGGTCAGCGTCGGCGCGACCGACCACAAAGGACGCCTCGCCTCATTCTCGGCGCGCGGCGCGTTCGATGACGGCGACTCCGCCTCACGCCCGACGCTGGTTGCGCCCGGCGTGAACGTCGTCGGCCTGCGCAGTTCGGGGGCGAGCCTCGTCGGCCTTTCCGGCATCGTCTCTTCCCGTCAACTCTCCGCCGCTGAATTGCCGTTCTACGCGGCTGGCAGCGGGACGAGTTTCAGCGCGCCGCAGGCGGCAGGCGTCATCGCCCTGATGCTCGAAGCAAACCCCGCCCTGACGCCCGCGCAGGTGCGCGATATTCTTCACCGGACGGCGACGCCGCTCCCGTCCTACTACCGGCACGAGGTCGGGGCTGGGATGCTCAACGCGCACGCGGCAGTGCTCGAAGCGACCTTCCCTGAACGACTCATAGGAACGTGGCGCGCCACTCTCGACCGCGGGCAGGTGCGTTTCGTCAACGATCCTCTACAGCAATTCGGCGGCATCGCGCAGCCTCTCTCCGGTTACGAGACTTCACTGGCTGTTCCCGAGGGCGCGCTCATCGCCTCCGTCCAAATCGGCTGGGGGCCTGTCTACAGCCCGAATGATCTGGGACTCACGCTCTCCGACCCCGGCGGCGTGCGGCGCGCATCCGCAAACCAACTCAACCTGCCCGGACTGACCGGCAGGCGTGAGCGCGCAGCCGTCAAGTCGCCCGCGCCCGGCAGGTGGCGGGTCGGCGTCACGAACACGCTCGGCCTCGCGGGCACGCCGCAGCAGTTCTCCGGCGTGATGGAAGTGACGCGCGCGGAGTACGCGCCTTTGACGGACTTGGACGGCCTGAGCGCGGCGGCGCGCGAGGACGTTTATCAGAATCTACGTTCCTTCGTGATGTGGCCGCTCGGCGGTTCGTTCCGCCCGGGTTTCGGCGTGACGCGCGCCGACCTTGCGAGGACGCTCGTGCTCGGCGCACGCGTCCCGCAGTACGCGCCGGGTCAGCCGACTTACGCCGACGTGCTCGACCGTTCGACCATGCTTTTCGTCGAAAGCGTTCAGGCCGCACCGGGAGGCGCGCTCTTCGCGGACGCGACGCCGGGAGCGCGCTTCAGGCCGGACGACATGGTTGACCGCCTCACGGCGGCCATTGCTCTCGTTCGCGCCGAGGGGCTGCGAGGCGAAGCGGAGGCGCGAGCAGGCACCCTCTTAACCGTCACTGATGCCGGGGCGATCCCCTCTGGATTGCGCGGTTACGTGGCCGTCGCGCTGGAGCGCGGTCTGCTCACCGCAGAGGGCGGCGCTTTCCGCCCGCAGAGCACGCTGACGAGGCTCGAACTCGCACGCGCGATGAGCGTGGTCGCCAAACGGGCTGCGGAATAAAAGCCGGGAATTTTCTCCATCGAAGTTGCGCCCGACACCCGGCGAGGTGTCGGGCGCATAATTTTTTTTAGAGTTCCCCGCCGCACGCAGACCAATCCCGAAACGCTCCCGCTTCTTTCTGTAAATCCAACTTGTTCAACAATTTGTGCGCTGAGCCGAATCCTTACAGAGACTCGCGCATGGCCTTCGCGCGCGGGTCTCAACAGAATTCCCGCGCAGCCGTCCCGACGGTTCAAGCGCCAGCCAAGAATTAGCCAAGACCCGGCGGCTACATTATGTCGTCTGCTACTTAGCTTTTTGGAGAGCTGGCAAGGTTGTCCGGCGCAACTCTGCCGCAAGCCCTACGCCGCCATCTAAAGGAACCATTCGTGATGAGAAAATCGAGAACTCTGAGATCACAAAGTGCTTTGAAAGCGCTCGGCGCAGTCATCGGCGCAATCTTTGTTTTGACAATGATTTTCGCCCCGCCGCAGATGTTGACGGCGGGCGCAGCCAGCCCTACCTCAACGACGATCAGCCCGACGGCAACCTCACCCGTCACCTGGGCGGGCACGGCGGTGGGCGGCGGCGCAATCAACCTCGCGCCCGTCATCGGCAGCGAAACTCTGTGCCGTGAGGGACTCACCTGCGATACCTTCACACTGAACATGGGCGGCACCGCCGCTGCGTGGGCGGGCAAGCTTGTGCGCGTCAAGATCGAGTGGAATCTTCCCGTCACAGACTACGACCTCTACATCCACAAAGGCTCAAACACCGGCCCTCTCGTCGCCAGTTCGGGGCGCGGCATCACGTCGCCGACCGAGCCGCTGACGATGGAGGACACGACGATTGACCCGTCCGCCTCCGGTACAGGCATCTATACCATCCGCACCGTCTACTACGCGGCCACCACGGTTGACCAGTATCGCGGCAGCGCAGCCATCGAAGCGAAGCCGTTCGTGCCTCCGGCAGCAACGCCGACGCCCTCGACCGCCCAGCCGCCGAGCTACATCAACTACGCCGCGCCTGCCGGGATGGGCGAGAGCGCGGGAGAGCCGACGCTCGGCGCGAACTGGGAAACAGGTTCGGTCATGTTCATCTCCGGCCTGCAAACTTTGCGCGTCCAGTTCAACGACGCCGTGTCGCCCGCCACCGCGACGTGGGCGGACGTGAGCGCGCCGACCACCTCCATCACCAGTCTCGACCCGATCCTCTTCACCGATAGCGACGCGGGCGCATCGCGCACCAACCGCACCTTCGTCTCGCAACTCGCGGGCAAGGTCAGCTTGATGGCGTTTACCGACGACGACGGCGCGACATGGACGCCGAGCCAGGGATCGGGCATCAACTCGGGCGTTGACCACCAGACCCTCGGCGGCGGCCCTTATGCCAAGAACGCCGACGGCTCGCTCAAGGGTGGGGCGGTGCAGTTGCCCGGCGTCGATCTTCAGACCTACCCGAACGCCGTCTACTATGCCTCGCAAGACATCGGACTCGCGCAGATTGCCCGCAGCGACAACGGCGGCCTGACCTTCGGCCTCGCCGTCCCGATGTGGACGCTGGTGCAGTGCGGCGGCCTGCACGGGCACATCAAGGTCGCCCCCGACGGAACGGTTTACGTCCCGAACAAGTCGTGCGGCGGTGAGCAGGGCGTTGCCGTCTCCGAAGACAACGGCCTGACGTGGAGCATCCGCACCGTCCCCGGCAGCACCCCCAGCGACACAGACCCGTCGGTTGGTATCGGCTCGGATGGCACCGTCTACTTCGCCTTTGCCGACGGCGATGGCCACTCGCGTGTCGCCGTCTCGCACGACCGCGGGCTGAGCTGGGCGAACGTCTCGGACATCGGCGCGTCGCACGGCATCCAGAACACGGTCTTCCCGGCAGCGGTCGGCGGCGACCCCAATCGTGCCGCCATCTTCTTCCTCGGCTCGACGACTCCGGGCGCGAATGGCCGTGCGACCGATATGACTTTCAACGGCACATGGTTCGGCTACGTCGCCACGACCTACGACGGCGGCCAAACCTGGGTCACGGTCAACGCCACGCCGGGCGACCCCGTGCAGCGCGGCGTGATCTGCACCGCGGGCACGAGCTGCCCCGGAACCACGCGCAATCTGCTCGACTTCAACGACGTGACCGTGGACAAACAGGGACGCGCTCTGGCGGCCTATGCCGACGGCTGCGTGACCCCCGAGTGCATCGGCGGCACGGACAGGAACGGCGACGGCAACCTCGACGGCAACGATAACGACGGGACGGATCGCGCGACGATCATCCGCCAGTCGGGCGGCAAGCCGCTGTTCTCAGCCTTCGATTAATCCGCAGGCGGGGCTGCGGTCGGACGCGACGCGGAAGGGACACGCCGCGTCCGAACAACACCAAGTCCTCACAGAGTCCCGCGCTGTTGTCCGTGGCGGCCATGCCGGACGATGGGCTTTGACTCACCTGCGGGTCGGCGGGCGACGATTTAAAAGTCGCCCGCCGACTCGCCGATTTATTTCGTGCGCCGCGCGAGGCGGGCTGTTGCGCCGCGTGTACATTTGATAGACTCAGCCCACAGCCAAGAGTTGGTTCACTATGATGAAAATAGCCGTCACCATTTGTTGTCTGCTTCTGCTCGCCACGGCGTGCTCCACGGCGGTCGAACCTAAGCCGGAGATACTCGGCGTCCGGCTCGGGATGAGCCGGGACGAGGCGCACGCGCGCCTGCGAAACATCGGCCAGTTGGAGAAGGAGGAGAGGAGACAGCAGGAAGTGTGGCGGCTCACGAACGACCCCGGCTACTCACACCTCATGGTCGCTTACAACAAAGAGTACACGTCAGTGCGCTACGTCACGGCGGTGGCAAACGAGCAGGGTCGCCGCATCCGTTACGCCGATGTCATCAACCTCGGCAACGCCCGCTCCGAGAGCACTCAGGCCAGCCACACCTACACGCAAGATGTTCCCGCGCGCGCCGACCAACCGGCCTTCGTCACCAAGGCAATCGGCTCCGACCCTACATATTTAAAATATTACTCTGTCGAACGAGTTGATTAAGGCGGGGCAAGTATTACTCAGACCGCGTGCGGCCTTACTGTCATGCGCGAGACTTGCGGTTAATTCGGTTGTGCGCGGCTGATGAAACGTGCATGTCGTTTCAGTGGCCGCGCCGCAAGAGGCTCGATGCGACGGCCACGAGTTCGGCCAACTCGACGGGTTTGGGAACGTGCATCTGGTAACCCGCCTTGAGCGCCTGTAGCCGATCCTCCGTCCTCGCATAAGCCGTCAGCGCGATGGCGGGCACTCTCCCCCCGCTCTCGGCGGGCAGCGCACGCACACGCCGGATCAGTTCATACCCGTCCTCGCGAGGCATCCCGATGTCGCTGATCAAAACGTCCGGCACGACCGCCGCCATCGCTTCGAGCGCGTCAGCTACCGACCGCGCCATCATAACTTCAGCGCCGCATTGCCCGAGCCCGACCTTCAGCAACTCCAGCGTGTCCGGCTCGTCATCCACGATGAGCACCTTCAGCCCGTCGAGCCTGTCGGGGCACTCGTAGATAGGAAGCATGTCTTTTGCCGACGGATGCACGCGCTCCTCGACATCAACTCTCTGGTAGACGGGGGCGACGGGCAGCAGCACCGTAAAGGTCGCGCCCTGTCCTTCGCCGTGGCTTTCAGCGCGCACCGTCCCGCCGTGGAGTTCGACGAGGTGGCGCACGATGGCCAAGCCCAACCCCATCCCGCCGTGCTGCCGCGTGGTGCGTTGATCAGCCTGCCGGAAGCGGTCAAAGACGTGCGGTAAGAACTCCGGCACGATGCCCGCCCCGTTGTCGCTGACGGCGATCTCGATGTGCGAGTTAACGCGCTCCAGCCTGACCTGCACATGTCCTCCCTTCGGGGTGAACTTGATAGCGTTCGAGAGCAGGTTCCACACCACCTGCTGGAGCCTCACCGGGTCGCCCGAGACCGAAACCACGCCGGTGTCCATGATCTTCTGCACGCGGATGCCCTTCGCCTCCGCCGCCGGTCTGACCGCCTCGATGGCGGACTCGATGAAGAAGTTCGGGTCAATCGCACGGACATCCAGCCGGAGTTTGCCGGTGATAATGCGCGAGACATCGAGCAGGTCGTCTATCAGTTGCGCCTGCGCCCGCGCGTTGCGCTCGATGGTCTCCATGGCTTTGGCCGAGTCTCCGCCCGAAAACTGTCCCGTGCGCAGCAGGTGCGCCCACCCCAGAATGGCCGTCAGGGGCGTGCGCAATTCGTGCGAGATCATGGCGAGAAACTCGTCCTTGAGACGGCTCGACTCCCGCGCGTCGCGATATAGTTTTTCGCTCTCGATCGCGGCCTTCTCGGCCTCGGCGCGTGCGCGCTGCGCCGCCTCGTACAGCCTCGCGTTGTCCATCGCAATAGCCGCCTGCGCGGCCAGCCCCTCGATGATGCGCGCCGCGCGCTCCGTGAACACGCCCGCATTGGGGTGGCCGAAGAAAAGGCCGCCCAACACTTCACCGGAACGCGAAACGACCGGCACGGCCAGATAACTCTTGATGGGCAGGAGGCCTTCCGGCATTTCGTAGTAAGGCGAGTTGGGGCTATAGCGCGGGTCTTTTTTCACGTCAGCAATCAGCACCGTGCCCTCGCTGCGAAAGGTCGGCGTGAAGATGTCCGTGCTACGCGGTAGGGTGAAGTGCTCGAACGCCTCGCGCGGGACGCCGGACAGAGCGTAGAGCATGTAGCTGTCACCGCGCTCGTCGAGCACGTTGTAGAAGAATGAACCGTAGCGCGCGCCTGTGATTTCCGTCCCTGCGTCCGTCACCTCCTGCACGAGCTTGTGCAGGTCGAGTTCCGCCGCCAGTGTCTGCCCGAGACGGTTGACCGTCTCGATGATTTCGGCCTGCTCGCGCAATTTCTCTTCGGCTTGCCGCCGCTCGGTAATGTCCCTTGTGAAGCAGCGCGTGTGGACGAACTTTCCGCTCTCCCTGCGCACGTTAGAGCTGATGAGGACGTGGCGGAGCGAACCGTCCTTGCAGCGCAGGCGCGCCTCGTAGCTGTGCAGCGTCTCGTCTCGCGTGAGGCGCGTGAGGATGTCTGCAATCACCTCGCTGTCGGCGTGGAACTCCACGATGTTGTGCCCGACATACTCTTCGCGCGAATAGCCGAGCAACTCAAGCTCCGCCCTGTTCGCCCACAGGATAGTTCCGTCCGCCGAAACCCAGTGCAGACCCACAGCCGAGTTCTCGATGAAGTCGGTCAACTCCTCTTCCCGGCTGCGCAATGCCTCCTCCGCCCGCTTCCGCTCGGAGATGTCGCGCGCGATCTTCGACGCGCCGATAACGCGGCCATCCAACGCTCTGATCGGCGACACTGTCAGCGAGATGTCTACGAACGTGCCGTCCTTGCGGACACGCACCGTCTCGTAGTGCTCGATCCGCTCTCCGCGTCTGAGCCGCGCGATGATGGCTGGCTCCTCGTCCGGGTGGTCGTCGGGTATCAAAACGGTGATGGGCTTGCCGATGATTTCGTCGGCTGTGTAACCGAAGATGCGCTCCGCGCCTTTGTTCCAACTTGTGATGGTGCCGTCGAGCGTCTTGGTGATGATGGCGTCGTCCGCCGACTCGATGATGGCCGAGAGCCAGACGGGAGCCAATTCGCTGCCTAACAATTCGGCTAGCGAATCTTTGGTGGATTTATTATCAGGTAAATCTGCTGAAGGAGGCCCGCTGGGCATAGGCACACTTATCACATGATACTGAGTATAGAAGTAGAGAGGGGGAAGTTCGGGGGAACCGGCGGACTATATCAAGTCCGCTCTGATATTACCACGACTAGGCGTGGATTCGAGCAGATTTTGGAGCAGAAGAGCGCGAGGGGCTGTATTTGTCTCTCGCCTAAAGTGTGAACTGATCTCACTGCGCGAAGCTTGAGAGCGGCGTCGCACGTTTCAACTCCTGCCGCATCGCCCGGCGGAAACGCCGACCCGCGCGCGCGTCCTCACGAGATTGACGAAAGGCGAAGCTCGTCTAATGAAATGTAATAGTGAGACTGGGGGCGGCGTCTGTCTGGTTGCCGCTGAAGGTAACATTCTCCTCTGGCTCCCACCACATATTGCTGCCCTGACCGCCTGTGCCGGGATGCGCAATTCCCTTTTGATTTAAAAAACCGGCGCAATCGACGCAGACCGGCTGGCTGGCGGCCACCATGAGAAGCGAACCCGCATACTCGGAGTAGATAACCATCTCCGCATGTTTTCCCGAGTGCTCGCTGAAACTCACCACGGAGACATTTGATTTATCGAAAGTCCATCCCGGCCCCAGCACTTGCATGCCGCC
>DASPJG010000031.1:0-3953 GCA_035628755.1 Pyrinomonadaceae bacterium | reverse complement strand
CGGTCTCCAATTTTTCGTAGCCGCGCGGGCGGTTTTGAAGAAAGCTGTGAGAAAAACTATGCGGAAGCGGGCGTTGGCAGTTGGAACAGGATTTGCAAATTTAACTTTTCCTTGAATCTCAAGTTCGACTCTCCGCACAGGCCGTCGGCGCAGCAATTTGAAAACCGAGGGGCAGATGGTCAGAGCAGGTTGCCGTAGTCGCGGCTTCGGCGTGCAAGCCTGCGGCTGTGGCGCGCTCGTGCGGCGTGTCGCTGCGCGGGCGCACTTATAACCGCTCATTATCATGCGCACTTATTTGCATAATAAGTTTTTTTAGCTTTCAGTTGGTTTACAGTTCAATTACAATGACGCACAGTCGTCTTAAGAGTTCAGCAGTTTCCGTCCTTCAATCGTGTTATCAGGTGAATCGTCCGGCGTGGTATTTGCGAGAGGTTCGTCCGCGAGTGCGTGCGTGTCCGTGCGGTGATTTCCGCTGCGCGCTTGCTGCGCTTTCAGGCCGCGCAAGCTGCCGTGTGGTCGAACGCGCGATTGTCTCCGCAAACTTCTAAAAATAGAGAGTCCAATCATGGTGTTCGGATACCTTCCGATACTTCAAGGAGTTGAGTTCATGAAAATCAAGAGTCTCCCCAGATTTTTGTTGTGCCTCGTCTTGTTGACGAGCGGGGCGGGCGGCGCGCTGGCGCAGGGCACGGCCTCGCGTGTGACCGGCACGGTCATAGACCCGTCCGGCGCGGTCGTTGCCGATGCCACGGTGATTTTGACCAACGAAGGGACGCAGGTGTCCTTCACCACGCAGACGACTTCTACCGGCACTTACGTCTTCGATTCGGTGCAGGTCGGAACCTACAGCGTGAGCGTGGAGAAGTCGGGGTTCAAAAAATTCATCTCCACCAGCAACCCCGTCAATGTCAACCAACCGGCGACGGTGGACGTGACTCTGGAAGTCGGCGGCGTGGCGGACGTGGTGCAGGTAATCGGCTCGGCGGAGCAGGTGCAGACCAGCAGTTCGGGCAATTTCGGTAACACGGTCGAGGAACGTTCGCTCGAAGCCTTGCCGATTGTCGGCGAGCGCGGGCGCAATCCGCTGCAATTCATCTCGCTCCAACCGGGCGTCATCGGCAACGGCAGAGCAGGCACGGGCGGCAACACGGGCGGCAACGTCCACGTCCACGGCGCGCGCGACCGCGCGTTCAACTTCACGCTCGACGGCATCGACATCAACGAGTCGAGTTCAGGCGGCTCGAACTTTACGCCCCTGCGCCCCAATCCCGATTCCATCGGCCAGTTTCAGGTCGTGACCAGCAATTTCACGGCGGAACTCGGTCGCAGCAGCGGCGCGCAGGTCTCGCTCGTCACGCGCTCCGGCACGGACGAGTTTCGCGGCACGCTCTTCGAGTTGTACCGGACGCCGCGCTTTAACGCCAACGAGTATGAGAACAATTTGAACGGGCGGCCAAAGGGGCAGTTCGTGCAGCACATCTTCGGCGGCAGTTTGGGCGGCCCCGTCATCCTGCCCGGCTACGATGGGCGTGAGAAGAAGACCTATTTCTTCGCCAACATCCAACTGCTGCGCGCCTCACAGTCGTTCCTCGTCACGCGCACAGTCTACACGGCGGCGGCGCGACAGGGACTCCTGCGCTACCGCGTCGGCGCGGCCAACGCTCCGGCGGGCACTTCGAACCCTTCGATTGACGCCAGCGGCAATCCGCTCCCCGGCCTCGACATACGGACTTACGACGTGGCCGCCAACGACCCGCTCTGCGCGACGCGCCCGAACGCGTGCGGGCTCGACCCGACCACGCTGGCTCTCATCAACGCCGCGCCCCTGCCGAACAACTTCTTCGTCGGCGACGGCTTGAACACCGCCGGTTTCAGTTTCGGCGCGCCGCAGATTGAGCGGCAGTATGACTTCGTGACGAAGGTTGACCACTCCTTCAACGACCGCAATCAACTTTATGTGCGCTATGCGCAGGGGCAGCAGGACACTTTCGGCGACAACGGCAACGCCGGTCTGCGCTCGTTCCCCGACAGCCCGTTCAACTTCGTGGACACTTTCCGCAACCCGAAGAATCTGGCCATCAACTATCGCTTCACGCCGACCTCTCGCATCACCAACGAATTCGTCGTCGGTTTCAACAAGTTCGCCTTCAGGTTCACCAACCCCGACCCGAACGCGAACGAGAACCCGCCGTTCATCCTCAATCTCCCGCGCGACCCGTTCAACTCGACGCCGCCGATCAATAACATACGCGACCTGTCAACCTACCAGTTGGTGGACAACATCAGTTTCATCAGCGGCTCGCACACCTATCGCGGCGGCATCAACTTCCGCTTCCAGAAGCACGACGACGTGCGCAGTTCCGTCGGCGGCTTCAACACGAATCCTTCGGTCAACTTCTCGCGCATCACGAACCCGGTCGGCGCGGCCTTCAACGTCCCGACCACCAGCATCAACGCGACGGATCGCAACACGATCAACTCGGCCATCAACGACCTGCTCGGTCGCGTCGGGGCGATCACGCAGTCTTTCGTTGCCGAAAGCGACGCCGCTTTCGCGCCCGCGCGCACGCTCTTCCTGTTCGACGCGCGCTACAACGAGTACGACTTCTACGTGCAGGACACGTGGAAGATTCGCCCGAACCTGACGCTCGACTACGGCCTGCGCTGGGAGCCGAAGACCGCGCCGCAGGCGGGCGGCGGCAGAACCATTCTGCGCCCCGACCGCCCGATCCGGCTCGGCGAACCGTCTACCGATCAGATCAGGTTCGTCGAGGGCAAACTGTTTGACGACGACTGGAACAACTTCGCCCCGACGGTCGGTTTCGCGTGGGACCCCTTTAGCGACGGCAAGACCTCGATCCGCGCGAACTATCGTCTGGCCTATGACCGCATGAACACGTTCGTCACCTCGTCGGCCATCTTCCCGAACACGCCGGGTACGTCTCTCGGCATCAGCAACACGAGTTTCGGCACGCAGGCCGGAGAACTCGGACGCGTCCGTTTCGGCCTGCCGCAACTCGCGCCGACCGCGACGCCCGGCGAATTGCGCCAGCCCATCCCATTCTCCACCGCCAGCCTCACCGTCTTCGATCCGAGCACGCGGACGCCGAAGACCAACCAGTGGGGCTTGAGCGTGCAGCGCGAGATCGGGCACGACTTCGTGGCCGAGGTCAATTACATCGGGCGTCGCGGCGTCGGGCTTTACGGCGCATACGACGCTAATCAGGTCAACGTCTTCGCGCGCGATCCGCGCTTCAACGAGAGTTTCCTCGACGCCTTCAACGCGCTGCGCGCCAGTTCGACCGCCACCAGCCCGCTCATCAACGCCCTGCTCACCGGCAGCGCGACGAACAACGCCGGTTCGACCCAGTTTCGCTCGCTGTTCGCCACCGAACTCACGCAAGGCTCGATTGCTTCCGCCGCGCTCTCGCTCTCGCAGCGCATCAGCGGCGGCCAGCGCACCATTGTCGCCAACGGGTTCAGTTCCGCTTTCTTCCAGCCGTTCCCGCAGTTCACCGGCGCGCTCAACGTGATCGACAGCAACGACTATTCGACCTACCACGGGTTGGAAACTCAAATCACACGCCGCATGCGGCGCGGGCTGCTCTTGCAGGCCAGCTACACTTTCGCCAAGTCGCTCGACACGCGTTCGTTCGACCCGGCTTTCACCATCGCGGGACGCACCACCTCCGGCACGAACGCTTCGCCCGCCGCGGCCAACACCCCGCTCGACAACCGCGACCGCAGCCTGAACTACGCGCGCTCCGACTTCGACCGCCGCCACGCGCTGCAAGGCTACGTCGTCTACGATCTGCCCTTCGGTCGCGGCAAGCGTTTCTTCGGCGACACGTCGGGCATCGTCAACCAGATCGTCGGGGGTTGGGAACTGGCGAATTCGTTCATCCTGCAATCGGGTCGCCCGTTCACGGTTTACTCGCGCGCCTTCACGGTCA
>DASPJG010000030.1:0-2397 GCA_035628755.1 Pyrinomonadaceae bacterium | reverse complement strand
TCTCGTCGAACCGGAGACGGATGGCGAGGAATCGTCAATCCTCATCACGAAGCTGCACGCCGACGGCATGCCGATGCTGCGTTATCGCGTGGGCGACGTGGGGCGTTTCCCGCGCGCGAGCCGCCCCGGCCACCCGGCGTTTGTGCTGCACGAAGTTCTGGGGCGCGAGGCCGACCGCATCTGGCTGCCGGATGGACGCTGGATCACCGGGCTGCAAATGCCGCACATGTTGAAGGATTACCCGGTGCGCGAGTTCATGTTTTTGCAGCGACCGGACTACTCGGTCGAATTGCAAGTCATCCCGCAAAACAATTTCGGCGAAGACGCGCGCCGGAGTATCTTAGAGACGGTCGAGGCGAACCTGCCGGGTCTGCCGGTGAGCCTCGCGCTCGTCCAGAGCATCCCGCGCACGAAGGCCAACAAATTGCGACCCGTGGTGAGCGAGGTGAAGCGGGCGGAAGGAAACGGGCGATGACGGAGTTTCAGCGCAAGCAGACGCTTGAGGACGCACGCGTGGCCGTGGCGAAGACGCGCGCGCCGCGCTACCCGTCCGACGAGGGCGCGATGGCTTCCGGCACGGACGAAATCTCCGGCGCGCTCGCACGCCTCGCGCGCGAACTCGGCTGGAGCGACCCTGATGCGGGCGGCGTATTCGGCAAGCTCATCCCGCGCGGCGCGCGCGTGCTCGTCAAACCAAACTTCGTCACGCATGCGAATCAAGGCGCGGGCGGCATCGAGCCTCTGGTGACGCACGGGTCGCTCGTGCGCGCCGTCGTCGCCGCAGTCTTGAAAACAGGGGCGGCGGAAGTCTCTGTCGGCGACGCGCCCGTGCAGGGGTGCGACTTCGCGGCGTTGCTCGGCGAGACGAAACTTGACGAGTGGGCGGAAGACCTGATGCGGCGCGAGAGCCGCTTTCGCGGCATACGCGATTTCCGCCGGACGATTGCCGTGTTCACAGACGGCGTGCGCACGGCCTCGGAGAACTTGCGCGACGAAAGCGAGTTCGTACTCTTCGATCTGGGGCGCGAAAGTCTGCTCGAACCCATCACGGACGAGAGCGGCGCATTCCGCGTCACCTGCTACGACCCGCGCCTGATGCGCCGGACGCACGCGCCGGGGCGTCATCAATATCTCGTCGCGCGCGCCGTGCTGGACGCCGATGTCGTGATCAATTTGCCGAAGCTGAAGACGCACAAGAAGGCGGGCATCACCTGCGCGCTCAAAAACCTGATCGGCATCAACGGCAATAAGGAATTCCTGCCGCATCATCGCATCGGCGGCGCGTCCTTCGGCGGCGATTGTTACCCCGGCGCGAACCCCTTGAAGCGTTCGCTCGAATTCGTGCTCGACCGGCGCAACTCGACCCCGCGCCCCGCGCTCGGCAAAGTCTGGCACGGATTGGGCGTTCAACTCGAACGCGCGACGCGGCTCGCGGGAGACAGTCTCGGCGTCGAAGGCTCTTGGTCGGGCAACGATACGGTGTGGCGCACCGCGCTCGATCTCAACCGCGTGATCCTCTACGGCCACGCGGATGCGACTTTCGCGGAGAGTCCGGCGCGGCTCGTCGTCCACATTGCCGACGCCGTGGTGGCCGGGCAGGGCGACGGGCCGCTCGCGCCCGAAGCGTTGCCGTTGGGCTTGCTCATCGGCGCGCGCAACGCGGCGGCGTTGGATTGGGCGGGCGCGCACCTGCTCGGCTACGACCCTTCGCGCGTCTCGATTGCGCGCGAGGCGTTCGGCCATTTTCGCTGGCCGCTCGCAACGTTCGCACACGAACGCGTGCGCATGTGCGGAGATTTGGGCGAAGGCGCGGCGGACGAGTTGTTCGGCGCGCGTCCGCCTCTCTTTCAAGTGAAGCACCCGGCGGGCTGGCGCGACGCCGCCGCCGCGGCGACGGCCTCGCACCCGGAAAGCGACGAAAGACTCTAGGAGCAGCGGGCGCGCCCGCTCTCCGTCTGACTTAATACTCAACCAAACTTCAAAAGAGAAACACGGGCGGCGGGCTGCTGGTCGCCGCCCCGGAATGAGCGAACGAAGATGTGCGGAATTGCCGGATTAGTGATAGCTCGAAATAGTCGTGCGGAGGCGGACGCGGCGGTCGCGCGGATGATTCGCGCGCTGGCGCGGCGTGGCCCCGACGGTGCGGGGCTTGAGCGTTGGCCTTCGAGCGCGCTCGGCCACAGGCGTCTCGCCATCTTCGACCTGAGCGAGGCCGGACGACAGCCGATGCTCTCGGCTGACGGCACGGTCGGCATCGTCTTCAATGGCGCGATCTATAACTTCCGCGAGTTGCGCGCCGAACTCGAAGCGCGCGGCTGCCGATTTCACAGCCAGACGGACACGGAAGTCCTCGTCGAAGGCTATCGCGAGTGGGGCATTGACGCGCTCGTCCGGCGG
>DASPJG010000029.1:0-10552 GCA_035628755.1 Pyrinomonadaceae bacterium | reverse complement strand
AATCGGGCACGGCCACGTCGGCGGTCGTCGCGTCGCGCGCGTCGCGCCCGGCGATGACCGAGAGGGTGAGCGCGGCGTCGTGCGTGTTGGTCGCGAAGATGCCGATTTGATCGAGCGACGAGCCGAAGGCGATGAGGCCGTAACGCGAGACGCGCCCGTAGGTCGGCTTCACCCCGACGATGCCGCAGAGCGACGCGGGTTGACGCACCGAACCGCCCGTGTCCGACCCCAAAGCGACAGGCACGATGCGCGCCGCCACCGCCGCCGCCGAACCGCCCGAAGAGCCTCCGGGGACGCGCTCCGTGTCCCACGGGTTACGCACGGAGCCATAGGCCGAGTTCTCGTTCGACGACCCCATCGCAAACTCATCGCAGTTGGTCTTGCCGATGATGATTGCGCCCGCGGCGTTGAGGCGTTCGATGGCCGTGGCGTTGTAGGGCGGATGATACCCGCCGAGAATCGCCGAGCCGCAAGAGGCTTGCAGCCCGCGCACGCAGATGTTGTCCTTGACGGCGACGGGCACTGAGCCGAGCGGGCGCGCCGGAGACTCGTCGCGCTCCGCGCTCAACTCGCCCGCACGCGCGAGCGCGCCTGCGCGGTCAATTTGCAGAAACGCGCTGAGCCTTTCGTTCAATTCTTCCGCCGCGCCGAGCGCGTTCTCCGCCACGGCGCGCGCATCCAGTTCGCCTCCCGCGAGGCGCGTTTTGATCGTTTCGATGTTCATTATTATTCCGTCGTCCGTCGTCCGTGGTCAGTTGTCTGCTCGCCTCGCCAACTTGAGACTGACAGTTTCAGCCCGCTGTTTATAAATCAGGAACGACGGGCGACCGGCAACTAACGACGGGCAGTTTTTATAAAACTTTAGGCACGCGGAAATGTCCGGCAGCCGGGTCGGGCGCTTGATCGAGCGCGAGCGTCTGGCCGAGCGAGGGCAGGGGCGCGTCTTCGCGTGCGGTATCGGTGCGCGCGCCCTCGTCCGTAAGTCCGCCGAGCGCGGGTTCGGCTGCGCTCGTGTCCAACTCGTTCAACTGCTCGACGTAGGCCACGATGGAAGCGATCTGGGGCGTTAAAGCCCGGCGTTCCTCGTCCGTCAATTCGAGTTGCGCGAGCGCGGCGATCTTTTCGATGTCCGATTCCGTGATAGGCATAAGCGCTGTTCGTAGTCAGTTGTCCGTGGTTCGTTGTTTACGCGTTGCGCCGAAGGTGTCTGACGGAGTTGCCGCGCAACCTTATCACCCATAACCGGCGGGCGACGGACAAAGGAGAATTTTATTTCCTCTGTTGCTGCTGCGCCTCGATGTAGCTCCCGGCGGCGAGCAGGAAGCGGCGGCGCAAATCTTCGTCCTGAATCGCATCGGCGGCCTCCGCGAGCGGGCGCGATTGAAGGAGCGCGCGGCGTTCGTGGGCGGCGTGGTCAAAGTCTGCCTGACCGATTCGCGCTCGCTCGGCGCGGACGGTGGCCGGGTCAACACGAAACTCGATGTAGGTGACGACGGCCTGACCGAGCAGCGAGTTGAGACGAAAGAGCAGTTGGCCACTGATCTGTTCGAGTTGTTTCTGCCATGCCGTGTCGGGGACGGCGACGACGAGCAGTTTACGGTGCAGCCGGAACGGTACGGCCTGACCGCGCAGGGCTTCGCCCGCCACGCGACGCCACGCCACCATCGCCGCCGCCTCGGCCACCTCTTCCGCGTCGCCCGCAGCGCGCAGCAGGTTGGGCAGTGCTCGGATTAAGTCGTCCATCTTCTCAATCGCGGAATGCAAACTTCGGGCGCGAATTAGCGAGAGCGGATTGGCAATCCCGGCTTGAAGTCTCTACAATCCGCATTCCGAAATTCGCATTCAAGAGGTGGAGTGTAATGGAAGAACGGGGAGAGCGACAAGTAGGAGTCCCGACGGGAGAGGCAGAAGAGTTTGAGTTGGAACGCCTGGTGCTGGCTTCGGCCAGCCCGCGCCGGGCGGAGATATTGCGCGCGGTCGGCTGGGAGTTCGAGGCGGCGGCGGCGAACATAGACGAGACGGCGCGCGGCGGCGAGGAAGTGAGCGAATACGTGGAGCGGCTGGCGTGCGAGAAGGCGGAGGCCGTGGCCGAAGGGCGCGCGTCCGGCCTCGTGCTCGGCGCGGACACGGTGGTCGCCGTCGGCGGGCAGGTGCTCGGCAAGCCGGTTGACACGGAAGATGCGCGGCGGATGCTCAGGCTCTTGAGCGGGAAGTGGCACGACGTGTTGACGGGGGTCGCGCTCGTGCGCGCGGAGACGCGGGAGGTGCTCGTGGCGCACGAACTGACGCGCGTGCGTTTCGCGTCGCTGACTGATGACGAGATTGACTGGTACGTTGCGACGGGCGAACCTGCGGACAAGGCGGGCGCATACGCCGTGCAAGGCCGCGCCGCGCTCTTCATCGAAGAGATCGAGGGCGATTACTGGAACGTCGTCGGGTTGCCCGTGCGGCTGGTTTACAAGCTGGCGGGCGAGAGCCGTAGCTCGTAGCGGCGCAAGCGATTTCTGTACGCTCTGGAACTATCAAGACCGCGGGGGCTGCTTCAATCGAGAAGCAGCCCCCGCGGTCTTGATGAGAATACGGCTCGCCGGAACTCCGCCCGGCGACGACTTTAAAGCAATTTGTTGAGGCGCGCGGAGAGACGTTGGACGAGGTTGCCTTCGGGGTCGAGGCCGCCGATGGGGTCGCCGGAAATCTGGCCGTCCTTGTCGAAGATGACCAGCGCGGGCAGTTGGTTGCGTTCGACGCCCATGCGCCTGAAAAGCGCGCCGTCCGGGTCGCGCAGGACGCCGATCTTCAGCCCGTTCTTGCGCGCGAACGAACGCAGTTGACTGTCCGTCGCAAAGTTTTTCGACTTCTCCGATTCGGAATCGGTGCTCACCCAGTAGACGCGCAGATCGCGGTCGCGGTATTCGTCGGCGAGCCGCTGGACGCCTTCGACCTGCGTGCGCGAGAGCGGCAGCCACGACGCGCCGAAAGCGAGCACGACCACGTCGCCGCGCAACTGCTCGGAGGTGATGTTGCCGCCGTCAACCGAGCGTAGCGAAAAGTCCAACATGCCTTGCTGCGTGCGTGCGGGTGCGGGCGTGACCGCAAATGCCTGCGCGAAGACGAGCATCGAGGCGAGGAACAAACCGGCGATGAAACGGGGGGACTTGGTAAACATTCTTTTCTCCTTCTACGCAGCGTCTCACGAATTTTAGCGTCGTTTTCGCGGGCTGAATCAGCCTTGCCGCCATGACGCTCGGTGTGTACGTGAAACGCTCCCGTACCGAGATAGTTAGATGTACGGTCAGAAAGAACAGTTGGATTGAAGGCGAACAACCAGCCCGTCGGGGTTTCCCGTCAAGTCTGTGTGACGGGCGGCGGAACTCCGAAAATCTCTTCGTGCAGCGCGCGGTAATCTTCCCACGTATCCATGTCGCGCGCAATGAACGGGGACGCGACCGGCAGGCGCAAAACCTCGCCCGCGTGCCGCTCGAAGAGGGCGCGCAAACCGCCCGTGTCGTCTAAGTTCAGGAGCGACGCGCGGAGGCTCATGCTGACCAGAACCGGATGCCCGCCGCGCCCGCGCCACTGCGGCACGACGAGGCGCGCGCCCGTCCGGCGGTGCGCCGCGATAACCTCTTCGATCTCTCTGGCCGACACCGCCGGATGATCCGCGAGCGCGATCAAAACCGCGCCTGCGCCCGTCGCCCGCGCACGTGCCGCGTCGCCCGCAGCCAATTCCTCCATGCCCCGCGCAATCGAGACGCCCATCTCGCTCCCGACTTTCGTATTCACGGCGAAGCGGACGGGCAGGTGCGACAGCCGCGCGCGCACCTCTTCCGCGCGATGGCCGACGACGACGACGATTTCGCCGACGCCCGCCGCCAGCAGGTTCTCGATGCAGGTTTCGATGACGGTCTGCGCGCCGAAAGGCAGCAGGGGCTTGAACGCGCCCATGCGCCGCGAGCGTCCTGCGGCGAGGAGGATCGCGGCGACGGGCAAAGGAGGCGGGAGGTGGGATGAGGGTTGAACCGGAGCGTCTAAACTTCCGGCAGGCTTTTCTTCATCCCTCATTCCCTCATCCTTATTTGTTAGGCTTCGGCGGGGTTTGCCAGAGCACGTTGACGAACTTCCACTTCCCGTCGTACTTGGCGAGATGTATGTAGTCTATGCCCCAGACGGCGGTGAGTTTCGCGCTGGCCGTCTGGTCGGCCACGTCGAAGATAACCACATCCTTCGGGGCATCCTTCGGCACGCGACCGTTCTTGTTGTAAGTTTTGGCGAGTTCGACGAGTTGCTGGAAAGTCATCACGCCGGAACTATAGGCGGTCTCGCCCTTCTTGACGAAGAAGCCGCGCTTCGCCAGTTCCGGGTGGACGCTGCGTTCGATCCGCGAAGCGTCCACCGTGTAGATGCCTTCGACGTAATCCAGCACGGCCTGTCTGACCGCTTCGCGCTCCGCGTCCGCGCCCTCCTGCGCCGCGATCGATGCCGGCAGCAACACGAGCGCGGCCAACACTAAAATTAACGATTTCATGATTGATGTCTCCCGAAATGCAAGATTGGCAAACTGCTGCAACCTTGAACGAACACCGGGCGACAACGGTTTCCGAAAACTGAAAGCCTAATCCTTCTGCAACGCTTCGAGCGCGCGTATGACGTAGGCGCGCGTCATCTGCTTGCGCCAGTTCATGATGAAATCCGTGTTGTCGAGCGGGCGCGCTTTGACATAACAGGCTTCCGCCGCCGCACGTATCCGCTCCGGGTCGAGCCGCGCGCCGACGAGCGCGGCTTCCGCCTCGCGCACTTCGACAGGCGCGGGCGCGATGCCGCCCAAAATCAGCTTCGCCTCGCGCACCGTGCCGTCTTCTTCCATGTCGAGCCGCACGGCCACGCCGAGCACGGGGAAGTCGAACGCGCCGCGCCGCCTGAGCTTCTTGTAAACCGCGCGCCAGCCATTCAAAGGCGGCAATTGGATGTCGGCCAGCAACTCGTCTGCCCGCTTGTGCAGATAGTCTATGCCGTCGTCGTTGTACAAACCTTCGGCCAACACCTCGCGCTCGCCGAGCGTGGAGACGAGCCGCACGCGTGCGCCGAGCGCGACCATCAACGGCACGAGATCGGCGGACTGCACCGCCCAGCACTTCGACGAGCCGGGGGCGACCCAGCACACGTCGCCGTCCTTCTTCATGCAGAAATTAACGCCCTTGCGCCACTCGTAATTCTGGTCGTAATAATTGCAGCGCGTGTCGAGCAGGAGATTCCCGCCGACCGTCCCCATGTTGCGCAAAACGGGCGTCGAGATCGTCCGCGCCGCCGCCGCCACCATCGGATAATCACGATTGATCACGGGGTGCTCGCACAAATCCGTGAGCGACACGCCCGCGCCTATCCTCACGCCGCTCTGCCCGTCGCCCGTAATCCGGTTCAACTCCGCGATGCGCCCCACGGAGATCACCGTCTTCGGCGTCTGCTGTCGCCGCTTCATATTCGGATACAAGTCCGTCCCGCCCGCGACGAACTGCCCCGCCGCGCCCGCGTCCGCACGCATCCGCACCGCCTCCGCCACCTCGCGCGCGACGTAATACTCAAACTTCGGAAGTCTCATCATAACGGTATAAAGTCCCCTTGCTCCTACGAATGAATCGCCACGCGTGGCATCTCGCGCCCGTCGCCACCTTCCGATGGCCGTAGCTCACGCTATCTTACAGTCGGTCTATGCTGCTTCATCTTTACGGAAATAGAGTTTCATTAACTGCTGTGCAGGCAGAGCAGCGAAGGCATAAGCCTTCCCTGAGTCGTCGCTGAATTCAACTTCAAACACGCCATCCGCCCACTGTTCCACAACAGTGCCGACCTCACCCCGCCGCAATCCTTCTGATTCCAGATTTTCCGTCAGGGCTACGACGTCAAGTAATTTAATTTCAGACATCTCTTAAAATCTCCTGTGCGGGATAAAGCACGTCGTCAAACGCGGGAAATCTTCGTCATTCCTGATTATCCATGCAGAACGTATTGTTACTAACGTCGCAGCAAATCCTTCCCCCTGTCCCAGTTGAAAATCTACGATATATCTCCGCCCGTATTTTGTAGGTGCTTGTACTATTGCTTCTGTAGTCAAGATGGCTTCAAGGATGAACTTACGCAAGCGTTCTGCGTCGTCCGCTTTTAATCCCAATTTTTCCAGAAATACGCGCGCTTTATGTTTCCCCTTAGGGTGATGCGGATTTAAGCTGTAGTCACGCAATTTTTCAATGTCAACAACCGCCCGTTCAGCATTGGGGAGCTTCATATTAAAATTACATCTTACGAATGAATCGCCACGCGCGGCATCTCGCGCCCGTCGCCTTTGGGCGTAGCCTCCGTGTCAGGCGCGCTTTCTATCTTTAATCTTCAACTCAGGGTGACGCGCGAGGAAACCGCCGCGCTTCATCTTATAGCGACCGGGTTTGAGCATGGCATCTTCATCAATCCCGGCCTCCAAGTCTTGCCGGTAATCGTCTTCCGAGATTTCGATGGTTACGTTCTCACCATCGTCTTCGACCACGGAGAAGACGAACGGCCTATCTGTTTGTTGTTCGCTCATAAATCTGTTTCTCCACCTGATCGGCCTTGCGCGCTGAAATGATGCGAATCGTGTCGCCTAGTCGTTCAGCATAAATGACGTATAGCAGCCGTCGACTCGACAATCCGATAATGAAGAACCGACTTTCCATCTCTGAATGTTCGGCATCGTAATCTTCCAACCCGTTCGGATCGTAAAAGACTTCCGTAGCTTCCCCGAAACTGACGCCATGCTTCGCCAGGTTGGCTTGCGCCTTTGCATCATCCCATTCAAATTTCAACGGCGATTCTTCCTTGTATCTTTCCGTTTACGAATGAATCGCCACGCGCGGCATCTCGCGCCCGTCGCCGCCCTCGGCGGGCGTGGCGACTTTGAGCGGTTCAGGCCATTCGACTGAGGGGATGCCCCGGGGGCCGAAGCGCGCGGGCTTGCCCTGAGATTTGGCGCGGAGCGCGGCGAGGACTTTTTCGGGCGTGATCGGCACTTCGTCCACGCGCACGCCGATGGCATCGTAGACGGCGTTGGCGACGGCGGGCATGACGGGAAGGAGCGGCCCCTGCCCGACCTCTTTCGCGCCGAAGGGGCCGTTCGGGTCGGCGTCTTCGATGAGGTATGTTTTCACGTCGCACATCTCGTGCGTGGTCGGGCTTTTGTATTCAAGGAGCGACGGGAATTTGTGGACGACGTTGCGATTGGCGCGATAGACCATCTCTTCCATGAGCGCTTCGCCGAGTCCCATGTAGACGCCGCCTTCGACCTGTCCCATGACGAGCATCGGGTTGATTGACTGGCCGATGTCGTGGCCGATCCAGACGCGCTCGACGCGGACGAAGCCCGTCTCCGGGTCAACGTCAACTTCGGCGATGGCCGCCGAATAGCTGTAGGCGGGCGAAGGGCCGACGCCCGCGCCCTTGAACTTGCCCGGCGAGCGCGGCGGCGTGTAGGAGCCAACTGTTCCAATCGTGCCAAACTTCGATTCGGCGAGCACGACCGCCTCTGCGAACGTGACGCCCACCTCAGGGTTCTCCACGTCGAAGACGCGATGGTCGGCGAACGAGAGATTTTCGATTGGCAGGGAGAGCTTTTCGGCGACGGCGAGGCTCAGGAGTTCGCGCGCGCGTTCGGCGGCTTGCAGGGCGGCGTTGCCGGTCATCAGCGTGACACGGCTCGAATAGCTGCCGAGGTCAACGGGCGTGAGGTCTGTGTCGGCGGTCAGCACGCGGATGTCGAACGGGTCAATCCCTAAGACCTCGGCGACGATATAGGCGAGGATGGAATCGGAGCCTTGCCCGATGTCCGTCGAGCCGCACTGGACGCGCACGCCGCCCTGCCGGTCAAGCCCGAGTTGGACGCCGGAGTGCGGCATGTTGTTCCAGTAGATCGGCAGCCCCGCGCCGCAGATGTAGCTGCTGCACGCCAGCCCCACGCCCTTACCGTAGGGAAGCTGGCGAAACTTGTTCTTCCAGTCAGAGCCTTCGACGATCTTTTCGATGCACTTGCCCAAGCCCATGCTGCCGATGCGCAGGTAGTTGGCCGTCAGCGCGTAGGGTTTGACGAGGTGCTTGAGGCGCATCTCCGCCGGGTCGAGTTTGAGATCGTCGGCGATCTTGTCAAGTTGGACTTCGAGGCCGAAGCGCGGTTGCGGCGTGCCGTGGCCGCGTTTGGGGCCGCAGGGCGGCTTGTTGGTGAAGGCGCGCAGGCCACGGAAACGATAGCGCGGCACTTCGTAGGTGACGGTTTGCAGCGCGCCCGTGTAGAACGTGGAGGCGACGCCGTAAGAGCCGTATGCGCCGCCGTCGAGGAACGTCTGGAAGTCCATCGCGGTGATCGAGCCGTCTCGTTTGACGCCCGTTTTGACGTGCATCAGGACGGGATGGCGACCGCGATGACAATAGAAAACTTCCTCGCGCGTGAGCGTGACTTTCACCGGGCGACCCGTGATCTGCGAGAGTTTGCAGACGGCGACTTCGTGGTTGAACGGGTCGCTCTTGCCGCCGAAGCCGCCGCCGTTCGGCGTGGCGATCACGCGGATGTGCGCGGCGGGCAGACCGAGAACTTTGGTGAGCGCGCGGTGGACGTAGTGCGGCGTCTGCGTCGAACTCCATAGCGTCAGCTTGTGGTCGGGGTCGAAATGCGCGACCGACGCGTGCTGCTCCATCGGGAGATGCGTGTTGCCCTCGTAGAAGAAGGTGTCTTCGCGGATGTGGTCGGCCTCGGCGAAGCCCGCGTCCATGTCTCCGAATTCGAGGTGGACTTTCTTGTGGACGTTGCCGCTCTCGCCATAGTCCTGCACGCGCGGCTCGTCAATCATCACGGCCTCTTCGATGCTCGTGATTGTCTGAAGCCGTTCGTACTCGACTTCGATCAGGTTCATCGCCTCAAACGCCGTGTCCTCGTCAACGGCGGCGACCGCCGCGACCGGGTCGCCGATGTAGCGCACGCGATCCACGCAGAGCGCGTGCTCGTCCTGACTGACGGGGAGGATGCCGTAGGTTTGCGGCAAATCCTTGCCCGTGATGACGGCATGCACGCCGGGCAGAGCGGCGGCCTTCGAGGTATCAATGCTGACGATGCGCGCGTGTGGCTCGTGGGCGCGCAGGAGTTTGGCGAAGAGCATGCGCGGGAGCACGATGTCGTCGGCAAACTTCGTCTGCCCCGTACACTTCGCGCGCGCATCAACCTTGCGAAAAGGCTTGCCGACGACTTTTAAATCTTTCTTGCCCGCGCCCTGTGCGCCCTTGTTGCGTCCGTTGTTGCTGGTCATCTGGTTGGTTGTGTCGTCTGTCGTTAATCGAGGCCGTAGACGGCTTCGCGCGGCAGTTCCGCTGCTTCGCCGCGCATGCGCGCCGCCGCGAGTTCGACGGCTTCATAAATTTTGATGTAGCCCGTGCAGCGGCAGAGATTGCCGGAGAGGGCTTCCTTGATCTCTTCGCGCGTCGGCTTCGGATTGACGGCGAGCAGTTCTTTGGCGACGAGCAGGAAGCCGGGCGTGCAGTAGCCGCACTGCGCCGCGCCCGTGTCGGCGAAAGTTTCCTGCAAAGGATGTAGACCGGCGGGCGACGCCATGCCTTCGACGGTTTCCACGCTGCGGCCTTCGGCATCCAGACCGAGCACGAGACACGAGAGCGCCGAGCGGCCATTGACGAGGACGGCGCATGTGCCACACTCGCCGAGTTCGCAGCCGTGTTTCGTGCCCATCAGGTTCAGGTCTTCGCGCAGGACTTCGAGCAGCGTCTTGTGCGGCGCGAACGCCACCTCGACCGCTTCGCCGTTCAGAGTGAATTCGATGTGGGCTTTCTGTTTTGTTCGTTCGGACATCCGTTTGATTTTATATGAAGACGGGGGCGGGACTGAAACGTGCAGGGGCGGGCGACCCGCCGCGCGACGTGAAAACCTCTGCCGGTTCGGTCGGAGCCTGATTTTTAAGGCATGACGAGTTGGCCGGTCTTGCTCGTTTTGTTGAGGATGATGTTGTCTATGAGGCGAGTTTGGCCGAAGCGCGCGGCGACGGCGATGAGGACGGAGCGGTCGTCCAGACGGTCGAGCCGTTCCAGCGTGTCGGCATCGTTGACGCTAACGTACTCGACCTGCGCGCGGGGTTCGGCTTCGATGTCGGCGCGGACGATCTCGGCGAGTTTTTTTCCGTTGCGCTCGCCCTCGGAGTAGGCGGCCTCGGCGTGGGAGAGCGCGCGGTAAATGACGGCGGCGGCGCGCTTGTCTTCCCCGTCGAGGTAGGCGTTGCGGGAGGAGAGCGCGAGGCCGGAGTCTTCACGCACGGTCGGCAGGATGACGATCTCAGTGTCGAAGGCAAGGTCGCGCACGAGGCGTTTGACGACGAGCGTCTGCTGCGCGTCCTTCTGGCCGAAGTAGGCGAAGTCTGCGCGGACGATGTTGAAGAGGATGGTCAGGACGGTGGCGACGCCGCGAAAGTGGCCGGGGCGCGCCGCTCCTTCGAGTTGCTCGGAGAGGCGTTCGACCTCGACGTAAGTGGAGAAACCT
>DASPJG010000028.1:0-5264 GCA_035628755.1 Pyrinomonadaceae bacterium | reverse complement strand
TCCGCACCGGCGACGAGCGCCGCCGCTTTGTCGCCGTTCGTGGGCGTCGCCACGAGCGAAAAATCAATGGCGATGCCTTCGCGCTCGATCCGCTGCGTGACGGTGGCGGGGGCTTTGGCGGCATCGTCCGGTTTCTTCGGCGTGGCCGGCCCCACGACCTGCGCGAGCGCGCTCGCGGAGAGCGCGAGACAACAGAGCGCGGCCAGCGACAACGAGTACGCTTTCGCTCCGCACGCTGCTTTCAATCTTCTCAAACTGCTGATTCGCATCGTAAAACTTCCTCTTGTCTCTCGTCGGATATTATTTTCGGTTAATAGTAAAAAACTTTGTGGTTGCTGTGAAGAGTGCGGCCTAAACCGCAGGCCGCACTCTTCACTTCAACTCGGCTCCCTGCGGAGCTTACTGCGCGGGTGTGACGCGGAAGATGCCCCACATGCCGCTGGTGAACTGGTAACTTTCCTGAGTTCTGATCAGGTAGTCGCCAGATTGTCTGAAACCTCCGCCCGCGCTCGGCAGGATGATGTTCCAGTGTCGCCGCGCGGTGTGGCCGCCCTGCGAACCGATATTCATCGAGTCCGGTTCGGGGTCTACGCCCGGTCGCCAGAGCACGGTCGAGTTATTCACCCACGCCTCGTGGAACCACGCATGGCCGTGGATGGTGAAGGCGTGCTGACGCGCGTGGCCGGTCGGCTGGACGACGCGGAAGCGCACGGGCATGCCCGCCGCCGCCGAGAAGACCGGCGTTTCCGGGTCGCCGTGAGTCATCGAACTGAGAGCGTTAACTTGATTCACGTCGTTGAGCAATTCGGACACGTCCTGGAAAGTCGTGTGATCGATCTTGCTCATCTCGGCCATGAATCCGAGCCGCGCCCAGATGGGTTCGGTCTTGTAGTTAAAGCCCTTCATGCCGGAGTCTTCCGCATCCTCTTCGGCGAGGTAGTTGCGCACGGGGTTGCCGTTCGCAGCCTTCATCACGATGTCATCCTGATAGATGACGTTGAACTCTTTGAAGAGAACGTTTCCGGCGGCGTCCTTCACCACCGCTTCGTTGTTGGTGTTGAGCGGGGTCGTCCACGTCGCGCCCTGCGGCTCGATGACGATCATGCCGATGGCACCGTGCGAGCCGTGCTTCATGATGTCGCCATAGTCCGTCAGGTTGATCGCACCGTACTCGATGGGAGTCGCGTTGCGAATGCCTTCGGGAGTGATGTCAATCTTACCTGCGTACCAGCGATACGAGATCGTTCCGCCGGGCGCAACCGTCTGCTTGTCGTTGATGCCGATGTTCGCGCCATCGCTGGTGCGCACGTCATACTCCAACAACTGCGGGTGCAGGCTGACCTCGTTCGAGGGTTTCAGGTTATTGAGGTTGAAGTTCTCCACGATCATCGGCATGAAGTTCCACGCGTGATAATCGGGCAACGTCGTCGGGAGGTAGTTGGTGAGCTGCACGTTGAGGCAGTCGCCAGCGTTGGCGCGCAGCACGAGCGGTTCCAGTTTCTTCGTGCCGCTCTTGATCGCCGTCACGTCGCCGCTCTGCACGAACACCACCCCTGCCGGGTCGGTCAGGCCGAACTTCTTGTTGTAGACAATTCCGCTGGCCGACAGGTCAGTGGCAAGACGAGCCTCCACGGAGAACTTCTTCTGGGGCGCACCCGCCGGGCAGAAGTCCGTGCGCAGGCCGGGGTCGCTGCTGGCGACCTCGCTTCGCAGGTTGTTGGGCAGCGGCGCGACGCCGGGGCGGACGCCCTTGTACGAGCGCATGATGCCCCACATGCCGTCCCACAGGTTGTCGGTCGCGGCGCTGCTGTACATGTAGTCGGCCACGTCCGGGTTTCCGCCCTTCACGTTACCGACAGCCGGCATCGGCGGCAACTCGAACTCGAAGTGCTCGGAGATGCCGATGGCCTGACCGTTGTAGTAGCCGGAGTTCGCGACATTCGGCTCGTGCAGCCACTTGCCGCCATGAAGGCTGAAGACGTGCTGTTCTTCCTGCGCGCCCTGAATGAGACGCACCTGAATCTTGTCGCCTTCGTAGCCTTCAAGTAGTGGCGTGAACGGATCGCCGTGGATGGTCGTCCCCTTCTCGTCTTTCGATCTGAAGACGTTCGCCATGTCGCCGCGAGCGTCGGTGTACTGCGCGTTCGTGTTCGGGTCGCGCACGCGCAACGGGATCGGCTCGTTGCGATAGTTGATGAGGCTCGTGCCCGGATCGTCAGCCGAAATGGATTCGGGCTGCGGGATGTCGGGCGGCGCGACGATGGCCGGCAGACCGACCACCTTGCGTCCCGGCGGGTTCACCGGCTTCAGATCGCGCGTGTAGACGATGGCGAAGTCGGCCAGCGCGAGGTTGAACTCGCGGTAGCTGGGCGAGTAGTCCCACGTGTACGGCGACTCGACCAGAATGTTCGCCTTGTAGGAGGTGGGGCCGCCGTCGGAGCGCGTGCCGAGAGTCGTCCCGTCGAACGCTTGCCACACCGAGTCGGTCGGCTCGACCACGAGCGCGGCGTAGAGGCCGTGGTGCTGGTGCGAACTGGGGCCGAAGTGGTCGTGCGAAAAGACGGTGCGGATCGTGCGATCCTCGCCCGAGCGGTTGACGAGCGGGTCAGCCCACCAACGCTGCGTCGTGGTCTGCGCCCCGACCCAAGCGTTGTTCGGCCCCGCGCCGAACGCCGGGTGAGTCTTCGCGGTCAGAATCTGCGTGCCGCCGATCGATTTCTGGTAGACGTTGTTGGCATGGATGCGCTCGCGCACGGCGTCGGGCGCGAACGTGCCGTCCTCGTAGTTCCAACCGTTCGCCGCGCCGTCCGAAGCGGTCACGTCGAATTTAACGAGGTGGATGTGCTGACCGATGATGTCGGTCGGCGTGTAAATCTGGAAGTCGTCGAGGTTGAGCGCCTTCGGCACGAGATTGGTCGCCTTGAAGGTGACGCAATCGCCGGAGTTGGCGCGGAAGAAGAGCGGTTCGGGCGGACGCGAGCCGTTCAAGGTCGGCGTCACGTCCTGTTCGAGCACCATGATGCGCGCCTGACGGTCGTGCCAACCGGCGCGGTTGACGGTCATGTCGAACTGGATGTAGGCCGCGCGATAGTCGCGGTTCGGGACGGCGCGCTCCGAGCCTGTACCGTCGACGAAAGTGTCGGGGCAAGGATCAGCGAACGGTGCGCCCGGCTTCGGCGCGCGACCATTGACGAAGAACTTACTGGCCGCGCCTGACGCCGTGTAGGACGGGTAGGCCGCGCCCGGCCATCCCGCCGGACTGGTTGCGGGCGTGCCGCCCGGGAACAAGCCCTGATGGAAGTCCATCGCCTTCTTCTCTTCGGGCGTACCCGTCTGCGGAAGAATTTCGAGCTTGGCCGAAGTCAACTCGTGAGCGAAGGCCAGCAGGTTCGGGTCTTTGTTGAGCGAAAGAACGCGTGCCGCCACGGGGTCGTTCAAGTGGGCGGCGGGGACGGCGGCTTTGCCGCTGATGTGCGTTGCCGAAAGGACGCGGTGGCGCGGCAGGCCGCCATCGAAATCCATGTCGAGGGGCGGCTGCGGCGCGCGATGGCCGGGCTGCGCCGCCACGTAGAACGGGTAGCCTTTGAACTCAGCCGTAGGCATCGGCGGCATCGCCTTGTTCGGGAGCGGGATGATGGCCGGGTTGGGCGTGCCGCCCGCGATCTCTGCATCGGGCAGGTTGCGATCCGGCGTGCCCGCTTCAAACACGTCGTGAGCGCGCCAGAGTTCCCACATGCCCTGCGCGAAGTGCGGGTAGAGGTGGCAGTGGAAAATGGAGTCGCCGACGGTCAGGTTACGATTGCCCGAACCGCCGTAGTTGATTTCGTAAGTGAACGCGCCGCCCGGCCCGATGGTTTGCGAGTCGAGATAGGTCGAGCCGTCTTCGCGTGATTCGTGCAGCCATTGATGCGCGTGCAGGTGGAAGACGTGCGTTTCTTTCGGCCCCGCGTGGAGGTTGCGGAAGCGCACGGGATCGCCCATGTAGGAGTGATGGACGTTTGAAGGATCGTCGGGGTAGAGAGCTTCGACGGCTTTGCCCGTCGAGTCTTTCCTGACGTTCATCGCGGGGTCGCCGTTCGCCCACGATTCGAGAAAGAACTCCTCGAAAGCGCAGTCGGGGCAATTGGCCGCCGGGCCGACCTTCTTTTTGACGGCCAGCACTTCCGCGCCCAAGCCGCCCGAACCGTAGTTGACGGCGAAGCCGTCGCGGACACCGTGGAAGAGTTCCTGATTAAGTTCGGGGAACGCCTGCACGGTCTTCGTCTCGTCGTGGAAGATAACGGTGAATTCGCGGAACGCCTCGCCGCAGGTGCCGGAGGGCGGCGCGTTTTCGCAGTTCTCGCTGACGTTGGAGATGATCGCGTTGAGATCGGAATAGATGATCTCGTTCGACGCGTTCAGCATGTTCAGGATCGGCAGGTTGTCCGTGCCGAGTTGGCTGTAGTTGATCTTGGGCGTGCCGTTCGGGTTGGTGCCAACCGTGACGGCCTTCAACTGCGCCGCCGTCACTTGCGAGCGATACCATTTCGAGCCGCGCGGCTGGACGTTGACCGAGCCGAAGAGGCCGAGGTCGAGTTGGCCGCCGTCGCCCTCGCCGCCTGCGACCGTGCCCATCGAGTAGAAGAGGTACTGACCCTGCTTGCGCGCGTACCACTGGTAGATTTTGGTTTCGCCCGGCGCGGCCAGCGAAGAGGCGTTGTTGCCCACGTTCGCGCCGTCGGCGGCGATGTTCAGATACTCCATGCCGTTGACGTGCATCGAGGCGGCGCGCGTCGCGGGCGTGTTTTCCTTCTGCAATTTGATGTTGCCGTCCTGAATGACATCGCCATCCTCGTCAACGACGTTGACCTTGCCGTCGGCGAGCTTGCGCAGCTTGTTCTGCGAGAGGTCGTAGGAGGTCGTCCCCTCTTGCGGAATGAAGAAAGGCGGCTTGTCGAAATAGGCCAGCCGCGACGTGCCGTTGGCCGCGTTGATGTTGTCGATCTCGGAGCGGCTCGGCGTGAGCAGGTTGGTGAAGTTGACCGTCAGACAGTCGCCTTCGTTGGCGCGCAGGACGAGCGGACGTGGCCGCTTGCCCGAGCGCAGGCGGACGTTACCGGCGACGAAGCCCTTCGTCGCGTCAATCGTGGTCACGTCGCGGCGCAGGGCATAGAGCATCCCCGCCGGGTTGAACGCGCCGAAACGGTTATAGGTGTACAACTGATCGAGCGCGACCACGTTCGCCGTGATCGTGCGGCTGCACACCGCCGTCGGGACGGGGTTTT
>DASPJG010000027.1:0-2079 GCA_035628755.1 Pyrinomonadaceae bacterium | reverse complement strand
TCCAACCTTCACCCGAACGCGTGGTTCAGCGCGCGGCTCGCCTCCGCCGAACCCACGACCGATGCGCAGTGCAAAGATAAAATTCGCACTTTCATGGGCGGCCTCCTGAGCGCGCGCGCCGACCTCGACCTCAACAACTATTTGCTGCTGACGCTCAACCACGACCGCACGCTCACCTTCACCAACCCGCAGGTCGCCTTCAGCAAGACGAAGTTGGAGGGCATCGTCGAGTTGCCCGGAAACGGCGCGGACTTCGTGTTGAGCAAAAACAAGGAGTTTCTCTACATCACCGTGCCCGAACAGTCGGCGGTCGTTGTCGTCAACACGATCACGAGAAAAATCGTCGAGACTGTTCGGATCGAAGGCAAGCACAAGCCGATGCGTATCGCGCTCCAACCGGACAGCAGCCACGTGTGGGTCGGTCTCGACGATTCGCCCCTCGTCGCCGTCATTGACACAGCGACCAATAAACTCGTGCGCACGGTTGGCGTCGGTGCGGGGCTGCACAACATCACTTTCACCGCCGACGGCTCGTTCGCCTATGTGACCAACAGCGCGGCTGATACCGTGACGGCGATCAACACGAGGACGCTCGCCAAAGTTGCCGACATCCCGACGGGCAAAACTCCCGTCCCGGCGGCTTACAGCACGGCCAGCCGTCTCGTCTACGTGGCGTCTCTGAACGGCGGGAGCGTGACGGCAATTGACCCGGCGACACAGAAAGTGGCGGCGACGATCCCGGTCGCGCGCGGCGTCGTCGCGCTGGCCTTCGAGCCGCGCGGACGCTACGGCTTCGCCGTCAACCAACTCGACAGCAACGTTACCGTGATCGACGCCGCGACCAACCGCGTCGTCGGCGGGACGAACGTTGTCAAGAGTCCCGATCAAGTTGTGTTCACCGCCCGCTACGCCTACGTGCGCGGCACGGCCTCGGAGAAGTTTTCGCTCATCGAACTCGACGGTCTCGGCAAGGCGAAGGTCTCGGCGGTGGACGTGCAGGCCGGGCAGCGCGCGCCGAGTGAGATGCCGGGCGACCTCGGCGTCGCCAACATGATCGTGCCGACGCCCGAAGGCAACTCCGTGATGATCGCCCACGCGCCCGACACGATGACTTACTTCTACGTCGAAGGCATGATGGCTCCGATGGGCACGCTCAGCAATTACAAACGCCGCGCGCGCGGCATCCTCCTGCTCGACCGCAGCTTGACCGAGATCGCGCCGGGCACTTACGCAACGCCCGTCAAACTAACCCGCGCGGGGAGCTTCGACGTGCCCGTTCTCATCAACGAGAACCGCATCGCCCACTGCTTCCGCGCCGACGTGGGCAAGTCACCCGGCGCTGTGGCGGACGAAGAGAAAAGCACGCTCGTCGTAGAGGCCGCGTTCGCGGGGCAGAAGTTCAAATCGGGCGGCGCGGGCGTGCCGCTCCGAATCAAGCTCACCGATTCCGTTTCCAAGCAGCCCGTCGCAGGTCTTGAGGACGTGCAGATTTTGGTCTTCGAGCCGCCGGGCGTCTGGCAGCAGAGGCAGTGGGCGAAGGCTGTGGGCGCGGGCGAGTATGAGATCACGCAGGTGTTCCCGCACGCCGGGGTCTTTAATGTGATGGTGCGCGTCGCCTCGCGCGGCGTCACCTTCGCCGATTTACCGTTCACCGCCGTCGAGGTTACAGATGGCGACGTGGCCGGGCAGAAGCAGCCCGATCAAAAATAGCTGTCGCAAGAAAAGGAAGTCATTATGCAATTAAGATTTACCCGTGCGCTCTTTTCGTTCATCGCTCTGGCCGCTTTGGCCGCCCTGCCGTGGGGCTTGGCCGGGACGCATTCGGTCGCCGCGGCGCAGCGCAAACCCGCCGCCAAGAAGAAAGCGGCGGTCGTCTATTCCTGCCCGATGGACCCGGAAGTGAAATCGAACAAGCCGGGTCAGTGTCCGAAGTGCGGCATGGCTCTGCGCCCGGTGAAGAAGGCCGAGACCACCGGACACGAAGGACACGCGCATGAGGCCGAGACCACAACCGCGACCGGCACGGCGGCTGCAAGTGCGACGGGCGCGGCTGCGGAAACGCCGTTGAAAGGGACGACG
>DASPJG010000026.1:0-2143 GCA_035628755.1 Pyrinomonadaceae bacterium | reverse complement strand
GAGTTTGCACTCACCGGCACGCGTGGCCGATGCCATCACGGTGGCCGCCACGGACAGCAACGACAATCAGGCGTTCTTCTCGAACTTCGGGTCGGTGGTGGACATCTACGCGCCGGGCGTGGAGATCGTCTCGGCGCACAGCGTGGACGACACTGCGACGTTCCCGCGCTCGGGCACGTCGTCGGCTGCGCCCTTCGTCGCGGGCACTGCGGCGCGCTATCTGAGCGCGAACCCGAACGAATCCCCTGCTGCGGTCAGCCGCGCGATCACCTCTAATGCGACGCCCGGCAGAGTGATTAACGCCGGTCTTGGCTCACCCAACCTCGTCCTCTTCAAACCCAACAGCAAGATCGCTTTTTCCAGCCAGCGCGATGGCAACTGGGAACTCTACGTGATGGACGCCGACGGCAGTAATCAAAAGAACATCTCGCTTCACACGGCGAAAGATTTACCCGTTGTCTGGTCGCCGGATGGCAGGAAAATAGCTTTCCAAAGCAATCGCACCGGCGCGGGCGATATTTACGTGATGAACAGCGACGGCAGCGGGATGACGAGGCTCACCACCAGCACGTATGCCGACCAAGCCCCAACGTGGTCGCCGGACAGCCAGAAGATTGCCTTCATCAGCAAACGCGACGGCAACTTCGATGTTTTCGTGATGAATGCCGACGGCACTAATCAGGTGAACGTGACGCGCACTGCGTCGCCGGAATACGACCCGATGTGGTCGCCTACCGAAAACAAAATAGCTTTTCGGAGCTATCGAGATGGCCTGACTAAACATTACGTCATGAATGCCGACGGCACTAATCAAATTCGCCTGACCGGCGCGCGCGTCGACGAGAACTATCTGGACTGGTCGCCGGACGGTCAAAAGGTCGCGTTCGCGAGCTACTTCTACACGCCGAGTTACGAGGAGCATTACGACGTCTGGGTGGTGAATGCCGACGGCAGCGGGGCGAATGCACTGCCTATAACGCCCTACTACGGCGGGGGCGATTTCGAGCCTGACTGGTCGCCCGACGGTAAAACGCTCGTCATGGGGAGCACGCGCTACAACGGCAGCCCGTATGGTTTCACCGAGATATACACAATCAATCCCGACGGCAGCAATCCTTTGAGGTTGTCGTTTTCTTCGCTGCAATCAATGGGGAACGTCGGGGTGCAGTGGTCACCGGGCGGCGACCGGATGGTCTTCATGAGAGACGCCGGCAGCAACTACAACTATGAAATATTCATCATCAACGCCGACGGGAGCAACCAATTAAGGCTGACCACCAACGCGGCGCAAGACTACGACCCCACCTGGCAGCCGATGTAAGGCAGCCGGTTTAAAGATGCCCCCACGAATTGTTCGCGGTCTCGATTTAAGGAAATGCACGGAGAGATGATGAAGAAGAATTATGCATTGCTATTGATTATCTGCATGGCATCGCTCGTTCCCCAACTGGCGCTGGCACAGAAATCCACCGGTCTCATTCGTCGTCACGACAACGCCGTTCCCAACAACTATATCGTCGTCTTCAAAGATAGCGTCCCGCAAGGCCGCGTCCACGCCTTCGCCATGCAACTTGCCAGCGCACACGGCGGCGTCCTCGGCTTCACTTATCAACACGCGTTGCGCGGCTTCTCCGTCGAGTTGAACGAGGCGCAGGCCGTCGCGCTCAGCCGCAATCCGCAGGTCGAATACATCGAGGAAGACACGATGGTCGAAGGGGCGGCAGTGCAGAGCAGCCCGACGTGGGGGTTGGATCGGATTGACCAGCGCAGCCTACCGCTCGACGCTTCTTACAGCTACGCCAACTCGGGCGCGGGCGTGAATGCCTATATAGTTGATGGCGGCATCCGCCTGACGCATCAGGAATTCACTGGCCGCGCCTTCTTCGCCTACGACAACGTCGGCGATGGCCGCAACGGCGTGGACTGTCACGGCCACGGCACTCACGTCGCCGGCATCATCGGCGGCAACACCTACGGCGTCGCCAAGCACGTCAACCTCCACGCCGTCCGCGTCCTCAACTGCTCTAATCAGGGTCTGGCCTCGCGCGTCATCGCGGGCATTGATTGGGTCACGGGCAATCACGTCAAACCGGCGGTCGCCAACCTGAGCTTCTTCACCGGCAGCGCCAATGCCACGCTCGAC
>DASPJG010000025.1:0-2493 GCA_035628755.1 Pyrinomonadaceae bacterium | reverse complement strand
GCGCCGCGCGCCGTCGGCGGCGGTCGTCGCGGCGGACAGCGCACCGGCTGTGCCGTCCTGCGCTTCTTCGCTCGCGTTGATGAAAGCGATGCGGCGGCTGTCTGGCGACCACGCGAAGGATTCGCCCGCGTAAGGGATGTGAAAATTGGTCGAGCGGACGGGCGCGACGAAGCGCGGCTGTCGTTCGGCGCGCGGCGACATCACCCAGAGGCCGCTCTGTTCGCCGCGCGTGGCGATGAAGGCGAGCCGCCTGCCGTCGGGCGACCAGCGTGGCCGCGAGACGTTCCAGTCGCCGCTCAAAACTTGCTGCGGCATCCGCCGCGACGGCGCAGGCACGACGCGCTCGTCTCCGAATTGCACGCACCAGAGCGACGTGCGCGTCGCGTTGCCTTCCACCGCCGAGAGCGTATAACAGGCCGCATTTCCGTCGGGCGCGATCTGCGCCTCCGAGATGTTCGCCACGCGCAAAGTATCGGCGGGCGTCATGCCGCGCTGCTGCGCAAAAGAACCGTGTGCGTCAAGTAAAAGAATGCCGCAAACAAAGAGAAGCGACATCAGCGCAGTTTGCCATCGAGCCACAACTCTTTTCTGCTTTGCGCCTTTGCGCCTTTGCGTGAAATTTTTATAGACGATTAACAACTCTCGTAATGCCATCTTTAATTAACTCCGTACCAAAATTAATCAACAAACCAAGCCGCTTATCAGCAAGGCGCAGGTAGGTTAATAACTGCTTTCTATGCACGGGAGCAACCATCTCGACAGACTTCAATTCGACAATAACTAAGCCGCCCACAATCAAATCGGCACGAAACCTTATATCCATATAGACGGATTCATAAACGACCGGAATGGGCTGTTGTCGGATTACGATGATACTTTTTTTGCCTAACTCATAGGCCAGAGTCGCTTCGTAAACCGATTCGAGTAGTCCCGGGCCGAGAGTGGTGTGAATTTTGTAAGCAGCGTTGACGATCTCTTTAGCGATCTCGTCTTCGTGCATGGCGTTTATCTCACGCAAAGGCGCAAAGGCGCAAAGAGGCATGCATTAGGTGAGGAGCGCGAGTTGTTCGTTCAAAAGTTTCCACGCGCGATGGACGTGTTCTTCGGTGGTGCGGATGTTGCCGATGGCGAGGCGCAGGGTGAATCGGTCGTGCAGGCGCGTGTGGGAGATGAAGAGGGAGCCGGTGGAATTGGCGGCGTGCAGGAGACGTTCGTTGAGGGCGTCGAGGCGCGCGGCGCGTGCGTCGGGGGTTTCGCCTGCTTGGGCGGGGCGGCGGGCGCGGAAGCAGACGACGCTCAGGGGGACGGGCGCGAGCAGTTCCCAGTCTGGCGAGGCGGCGACCCAAGAGGCGAAGAGGCGTGCGAGGCGGCAGTGTTCGCGGATGCGCGCGGCGAGTCCGTCGTGGCCGAAGTAGCGGAGGATCATCCAGAGCTTGAGAGAGCGAAAGCGGCGGCCAAGCTGGACGCCGTAGTCCGCGCCGTTGCGCACGCCCTCGGTTTCGGCGGCGGGCGTGCGCAGGTATTCGGGGACGAGCGAGAAGGCGCGGTGGAGCACTTCGATCCGGCGGCAGTAGAGGACGGAGAGGTCGAAGGGCGTGAAGAGCCACTTGTGCGGGTTGAGCGTCAGCGAGTCGGCGCGGGCGCAGCCGTCGAGGACGAGCGGTCGCAGTTCGGGGACGATGCCCGCCGAACCGGCGTAGGCGGCGTCAACGTGCAGCCAGAGTCCGTGTCGTTCGCAGATGTCTGCGATGGCGGCGACGGGATCAATGCTCGTCGTCGAAGTCGTGCCGACGGTGGCGACGACGCAGAAGGGAAATATGCCTTCGCGTGTGTCTTCCGCGACGGCGCGGGCGAGAGCTTGGGCGTCCATGCGAAATTCGGCGTCAGCCGGAATCTTGCGGAGCGAACGCCCGCCGAGGCCGAGCGCGATGACTGCCTTGTCAATCGAAGAGTGCGACTGTTCGGAAGCATAGACGCGCAGGCGCGGCAGGTCGGCGCGCCCGCTCAAGCCCTGCTCGCGGATGTCCAGATTCAGATTCTCGCGCGCGGCGGCGATGGCGTGGAGGCTGGAGACGGAGGCCGTGTCGTAAATGACGCCCGCAAACTCCGCGGGCAGGCCGAGCATCTGCCTGAGCCATGAGAGCGCGACTTCTTCGAGTTCGGCGGCAGCGGGCGCGGTGCGCCAGAGCAGCGATTTCACGTCGAAGGCCGCCGAGAGAAGTTCGCCGAAGATGCCGGGCGCGGAGGTTGACGTGGCGAAGTAAGCGAAGAAAGAGGGGTGATTCCAGTGTGTGAGCGCGGGGGCGATCAGTCGATCTACGTCGGCGAGGATCGCGTCCATCGGTTCGCCCGCCGAGGGGGGCGCGGCGGGCAGTTTTTCGATCAGCTCGCGCGGCTTGACCTGCGCGAGCACGGGGCGGGCTTCGATCTCCGTGAAGTAATCGCTGATCCAGTCAATGAGCGCGTGGCCGTGACGGCGAAACTCCTCCGCGC
>DASPJG010000024.1:0-3492 GCA_035628755.1 Pyrinomonadaceae bacterium | reverse complement strand
GGCGGCCACGTCGAGCGGCTTGGCGAAAAAGTAGCCCTGCCCGTAGTCGCACTTGAGCGCCTTGAGTTGGGCGAGTTGTTCGCCGGTCTCGATGCCTTCCGCGACGACATCCATCCCGAGGTTCTTGGCGAGCGTGACGATGGTGCGCACGATCTCAAGGTTTTCATCGCCCGAGGTCATGCGGCTGACGAAGGAGCGATCAACTTTGAGCGTGTTGACCGGGAAGCGATGGAGGTAGCTCAGGGAGGAATAGCCCGTGCCGAAATCGTCGATGGAGAGGCCGAGGCCGAGCGCGCGCAGGGAGGCGAGGACGACCGCCGCTGATTCGGCGTTCTCCATCACCACGCTCTCGGTGATTTCGAGTTTGAGATGGCGCGGGTCGAGACCCGTGCGAGTGAGCACGTCCTGCACCTGCTCGGCCACGTCCATCTGCGTCAATTGCTTGCCGGACAGGTTCACGCTCATGGTGAGCGCGCGGTTGGCCGGAGACGCCTGCTGCCACTCGCGCAGTTGGTTGCACGACTCTTCCAACACCCACAGGCCGAGCGGCACGATCATTCCGGTCTCTTCGGCCAGAGGGATGAAGTCTGCAGGCGAGACCAACCCGCGATCCGGCCGCTCCCAGCGCACGAGCGCCTCGAAGCCCGCCAACTCGCCCGTCTTCAGCGTCAGGATCGGCTGGTAGTGGACGCGGAACTCCTGCCGCTCCAAAGCGCGCCGGAGATCGTTTTCCAGACGCAGCATCTTCACGGCGCGCGTGTGCATGGCGCGGTCGAAAACTTCGTGGCGCGCCTTGCCGCTGTCCTTCGCGCGATACATGGCCGTGTCGGCATCGCGCAGCACGTCTTCGGGGTGGTTGTAGCCCGCGCCGCTCAAAGCGATGCCGATGCTGGCGGAGGTGAAAGCCTCGTGGCCGTTGAGGTCGAACGGCACGAGCAACTCCTCCTGAATCTTCTGCGCGACGCGCACGGCGTCTTCGGGCGCGCCGATGCCGTCGAGCAGGAGCGCGAACTCGTCGCCGCCGAAACGCGCCACCGTGTCCAACTGCCGCGTACAGGCTTCGAGCCGGTGCGCGATTTCCGTCAACAACTGGTCGCCGTAGGTGTGGCCGAGACTGTCGTTGATGTTCTTGAAGCGGTCGGCGTCGAGGAAGAGGACGGCGAAGCCGTAGTTCGCATCGCGCCGCGTGCGCTCGATTGCCAGCCGGAGGTGATCGGTGAAGAGCAGGCGGTTTGGCAGCCCCGTCAGCGAGTCGTGATAGGCGGCGTGGCGGAAGTGTTCTTTGCTCTCGCTCAACTCCGTCTGCGTGCTTTCGAGCTTGGCGATGTAGTGGCTGAGTTCTACGACGTGACGCTCGGCCTGCTCGGCGCGCACATGCTCGGCCTCGGCGCGTTCGCGTTCGGCCTCGGCGCGTTCGCGTTCGGCCTGCTCGGCCTTCGCTGCCGTCGAGCGCACGTCTTCAAGGTACTTCCGGTAAGACAGGTAGACGATGGCGATGACGGGGAGCGGGAAGATGAGCGAGTAGAAACTGATGGACTGCGTGAGCTTCACGATGACGCCCGCGAGCAGCGCGCCGACGAAATAGGTGACGGAAGACCACAGGTAATGCTTCGTCCACGTGCGCAGGAGCGGCTGGCTGCTTTTGAGCGCGAGGTACGTTGCGCCGAGGCCGGTGTGCGCCGCGTACTGCAAGAGGGCGAGGAGGCAGACGAAGCTGACGAAGGTGGAGGTCGGGTGATGCTCCAAGTCCGTCACCTGACCGAAGGCGTAGGCGGCGAGCGTGCCCGCAAGAAACGTGGCGCAGACGAGCGCGCCCGCGTTGCACAGGATACCGAGCGGCCGCTTGCTCACACGCGACCCGGCGCAGACGCCTTCAATCGCGGCGAGTGTGACCGCCGCTTCCGTGCCGTAGAGCAGGAGCGTCAGGAAAATGAACGTATCGGAAACCGTGACGGTGGCGTTGACGCGCGGAATCGGCACGGAGACGCGCGAACTGACGACGATGGTAATGAGACCCAGCAGGAGGAAGCCGAGGTCGAGTCGCTCGACGGGCAGCCTGTAGGCGCAGAACACGAGCGTGGCCGCGCCCGCCACCACCAGAATCTTACGGTAGGGGTCGGTCAGGCGTTGCCAGATGGTTAAGTTTACAGCGTCGGCACTCATGGTCTTGCAGTTAAAAATAGAGGATGTGGTAGCGGCTCGCGCAAACGTAGCCGATGCTCAAATAGAAGTCCTGTGTCCTTTGGTTACTTTCGTCCACGAACAGGCAGACGGCGTTGGCCTGCTCCAGAAGTTGACGCCCCATCTGTGCGAGACAGCGACGCCCGTACCCCTTGTGTCGCTCGCGCGGGTGTACGTAGACGCCCTCGATGTAGGCGGCCTCCGGCGTCTGCGCGATAACGTCGGCCTTGTAGATGATGCGCCCGTCCTCGAACCAAGCCCACGTTCGACGCCGCTCGATGCGCCGCAGGCAGCGACGCAGAAATCCTTCGCGGTCGCTGAGCAGCGGCTCGTCTCCGGTCTCCTCGCCGATCAACTCGGAGTGGATAGCGACAACCGCGTCGAGGTCGTCGGGCGTTGCGGGGCGCAAGCCATGTATCGGCTCGCAGCCGCCGAAGGGGAGACGCTGTTCCAACAAACACACGTCGCGGAGACGACGCGGCGCGTCTGCGTCCAGCGCGTAGTAACGCCAGAAACGCTGCACCTGCTCGCGCTCGCCCATCAACAGGCGCGACTCCGGCGAGCACCTCGTCAGGGTCGCAAAAGATTTCGTGGCGGCTTCGGAGCGCGCGTCGAAACAGATGCCGTCGCCGACGAGGGCGACGCCTTCGAGCGCGCCCGCGCCGTTGCGGCAACTGTAGAACCGACCGCGATTCTGCGGGCTGACAAGTCCGTGGTCGCGTATGAAGCCCGACATGATCACGTTGTCTACGGGTCGCTCCGAGAGGAAAGAGAGGGCTTCCGCGACGTGGCTTTCGGCCAACGGGCTGACGTTCAACTGCTCTGGCTGCGGTTGCTGCATGAGGTGGCTGACCTTGCTGTGAAATTGGTGTCGAGGCAGGGAGACCGGGGCTGGAAGTTTTTCCGGGTAGCGCGAATGAAACTGTCCCGCGCGCACGCGAAACACATGGCAAGCGGAGTGCCAGCGCGGGCGTGCCTCAGGAAGAGCCGTTTTTAGCGGGTTTTTGCGATTACCGGCGTCCGGGGCGCGAGCGCGATGACACATTCCGGCAGGTCAGAATGAAAATTTCTGGTCAAACTGACGAATGCGGTCATCGTTTGACCGTGACCGGAGCCGCGCGAAGCGGCGGCAGCTAATAGCCCCGCCAGCGAAGGCGGGTTCGTGTGTGCCGACAAAATTAAAAAGTCCCGAAGGGGCGACACATTTCAAGGTGAATGTGTCGCCCCTTCGGGACTTCGATTCCGTGTCCTTTATCCAACTGCACGCACAAACGCGCAGGCTTCAGGTGGCCGCGTTCATCTCGACCCAGT
>DASPJG010000023.1:0-6234 GCA_035628755.1 Pyrinomonadaceae bacterium | reverse complement strand
CGGTTGGGCGTCGAAATGTCGAGCGTCTCCGTGGCGAGTCGTTGGTAGTGTGCGACGTTGCGCTCGTAGAGCGATGGGACGGAGGCGAGCAGGCGGTCGTAGACGGCCTTCGCGCGCTCGCGCCCCTCGACGCTGCCCGCGATGACGATAGGAATAAACTTCGCGCCCGGCTCGCCCGCCGGAACCTCGACGCGAAACCGCGCGGGCACATCGCGCGGTTCTTCCTGATAAGGCATCACCGACACGTCGCGCGCGGCGGGCGAGCCGACGACGCCCGCGAAACGCCTCGTCTCCTCGGTGATGTAATAGACGCGCCCGCGCTCGTTCCAACTGAGGCTGCCGGTCATTAAACCCGCAGGCCATGACAGGCGCAGGCGTGGCCGGAAAGAGACGTTGACGGTCAGAGGCAGCACGCTCTCGACGCCGAGCAGCATGACGACGCCCGGCTCGTCCAGCGGCGCGAAGATGATCTGCCGGACGGTGAACGCGGCGTGCGAGTAGGTGAAGGTCGTCGCTTCGGGGCGGACGTTGATGCGCGCGAGCGTGTCCGCGCCGGTGAACTCCAAAGGATAACCCTCGATCTGAAACGACAACCGGAAGTCGTCCAGAATCTTCAACGGGTAGACCCACGCTTCGAGCGCGCGGTGCTCGTAGCCGAAGGCGGCGGCGCGTCTTCCCGTCACGGCATAGAACGCGCCCGCTTGCGCCGCGCGTTCGAGTTCGAGGCCGCTTTTGCGCATGGGGAAGGCGGGAATCGTTGCGGCGTTAACCTGCGCGGTGGCGCGCGGGGCGCAAACAAGTTGGGAGAAGAACAATAAGCAGCAGGCCAGACGGAGGGAGATTGGAAGTGGGCGCAACGCGGTTCTCCTGAAAAGTTTGCAGGGGCAGGGCTGTGCGTCCCTGCCCCTGCAATTATTCCGTTCCCGTCATGGAAGCTTATAGGCCGAGCACGTCAACGAGTTCCTGCACGGACGCCGCGCTCTTTTGCAAAGCGATGCGTTCTTCCGCCGTCAGGTTGATCTCGATGATCTGTTCGAGGCCGCGCGCGCCGAGTTTGCAGGGCACGCCGACGTAGAGGCCGTTGATGCCGTACTCGCCTTCGAGGTAAGCCGCACACGGGAGAATCTTCTTTTTGTCCTTCAAGATCGCTTCCGTCATCTCGACGCTCGCGGCTGAGGGCGCGTAGTAGGCCGAGCCGGTTTTGAGCAGGCTGACGATCTCCGCGCCGCCGCCCGCCGTGCGTTTAACGATTGATTCGATCTGTTCCGCGGGCAGTAACTCCGTGATGGGGATTCCGGCGCAGGTCGAATAGCGCGGCAGCGGAACCATCGTGTCGCCGTGGCCGCCGAGCACGAAGGCCGTCACGTTCTCGACCGACACGTCCAACGCCTCCGCGAGGAAACAGCGCATGCGCGCCGAATCGAGCACGCCCGCCATGCCGATCACGCGATGCTTCGGGAACCCGGAACGGCGCAAGGCCACCTGGCACATCGCGTCGAGCGGGTTGGAAACGATGATCAGGATCGAATCGGGCGAATACTTGACCACTTCGTCCACGACCGACGAAACGATCCCGGCGTTCGTCTTCAACAGGTCGTCGCGGCTCATGCCCGGCTTGCGCGCCAGCCCCGACGTGATGATCACCACGTCCGAGTCTTTCGTCAGCGAGTAGTCGTTCGTCGAACCCACCATGCGCGCGTCGAAGCCCTCGACCGGGGCGGCCTGCGCGAGGTCGAGCGCCTTGCCCTGCGGCATGCCTTCGATGATGTCCACGAGCACCACGTCGCCCAGTTCTTTGCTCGCCAGCCAGTGCGCGGCGGTCGCGCCGACGTTGCCCGCGCCCACCACAGTGATCTTGTTTCGCTTGCCCATCGCTTTTCATCCTTTCCACTTTGAGACAGAATTTTTGCTTGTAGAGAATCAGAACCGACACGCGCGCAGGGCACGCCGGTCAACCACACGAAATTTTGTATGACTTGGAAAGAGAGCGAGTGTATGGTGCGCGCGCGAGCGATGTCAAGGTATGCTCAGACCCACGGGCAGGAGCCGTCAGAGAGCGTATGATGCCACTACTCGAATGGTTAAAAACTCTGTTCGCCGCGCGCGGCGGGACGGAACGCGAGGGCGACGCGGGCGGGGTTTCGACCGGCGCGGACGCGGACGAAGATGATCCTGAGAATCCCTTTCCCGACCCCGTCAGGTTGGAGATCACGGACGTGTTCGACCTGCACGCTATCGCGCCGCGCGATGTCGAGCGCGCCGTGCAAGAGTATTTACTCGAAGCGCGCCGCGCGGGATTTCGGAGCGTGCGCATCATCCACGGCAAGGGACGGGGCGTGCAGCGTCGTCTCGTCCACAACATCCTTGCGCGCACGCCTTTCATACGCGATTGGACGGACGCGCCGCCGCAATCCGGCGGCTGGGGCGCGACCGTCGCACATCTCGTAGTCGAAGCTGACTGAGGTTGCAGTTAAAGGAGTGCGAAGACGTGTGCTATCGTCGTCGTCGCCGCGCGTGACAGGGAACCTATTTTTGCGCTGTGCCGTTTGAAGTATTAAGCTGCCGTGCGTTGTTGCGCTTGACACACAGCCCGCCTGAGGAGACGAATCCATGCCCGACGAGAATAAGGCCGCGCCCGACGAGCATACGCCGCCAGCCGACCCCGTTAACGCGAGCACGGAAGCAAAAGTGCCGGAGATGATAGTGAACGCGCGCAGCAAGTTGTGGTGGGCGATCCTCGGCGTCTATCTCGCGCTGTTCATCGGCACGGGCTACATCGCCTTCTTCAACCGCGATGTTAACCCGGCTTTGAATCGCTCCCCGGACTCCTACACCCTCACGGACGAAGCCTCGAAGGCCTTCATCATTGACGTGCTCAAGGACGAGGCCGCCGAGCACAAGAAGAAAGAGGCGCTCGGCCAGCAGTCTTTCAACATCGTGCTCGGCTCGCTGCTCGGCTTCCTCTCCGCCTCCGCCGTCTCGCACCTCGGCGCGAGCAGCGGCAACAAAGAGTGAAACTTTCGTCGGGGACGTTCTGTCTGCGGGTAAAGAAAGGAGTGGTGCTCCCGGCGCGATTCTAACGCGCGACCTTCCGCTTAGGAGGCGGACGCTCTATACAGCTGAGCTACGGGAGCATGCACAGGAAGTTAGCAGATGTCTCAATCTCAGTCCAGCGTGCTTTCAGGATTGGTACTTGATGAGCGAGCGCACGTCGTAGCCCGACAGTTTTTTCCGCCCCGGCAGGAATTCGAGTTCGACCACAAAGACTAACCCTGCGACCACGCCGCCCAGACTCTCGACCAGATCAACCGTCGCTTTCGCCGTGCCGCCCGTGGCGAGCAGGTCGTCTGCGATGATGACGCGCTGCCCCGCGCTCACGGCGTCGCGATGAATCTCCAGAGTGTCCTCGCCGTATTCGAGCGCGTAAGACACTCGCGCCGTCTCGGCGGGCAGTTTCGAGGGCTTGCGCACGGGCACGAAGCCCGCGTTCAGGTGATAGGCCAGCGCGGGCGCGAAGATGAAGCCGCGCGCCTCGATGCCGAGCACGACATCAACCCTCTCGCCCCTGAACTGCGAGGAGAGCGCGTCAACCGTCAGGCGCAAACCCTCCGGGTGTTTGAGGAGCGTCGTGATGTCGTAGAAATTGATGCCGGGCTTCGGGAAGTCCGGCACTTCGCGAATCAGTTTTTTGAGATTGTCCATAAGTTTGTCAGTCGTCCGCTGTCCGTGGTCAGTCGTTCACTTGAAGCTTTAGCAGCTTGCGCGGTTGCCACAAACAACGGACAACTGACGACGGACGGTTTTCGCTTACCTTTCGATGCGGAAAGCGGGGTACAAGCCGGTCGGTTCGAGACTGAGTTCTTCGACCTGTTCGACGCGCCCTGAGTGGGGGCCTGCGGCGAGGTCGTCTTTGAAGCCCTCGACGCTCTCGGGCAAGCCCTCGGCCAAAACTTCGACGCGCCCGTCCGCAAGGTTGCGCACGTAACCGACCACCTGATGCCGCGCCGCCACGCGCTGCGCGAAGAAGCGATAGCCGACCCCCTGCACTTCCCCGCTGACGAAATATTTACGTGCGACCCTCATGCTCGAATAGTTGAAACGTTTGAGATTCGTAAGACGCGCTATCCTAAAAGAACTGCCGCGCGAATTGCAATCGCGCGTTGCTTCCGTCAACTCACTCTACCGCCGGTCGCTTCGCCCTCCCTTACTTCACTCTACGCCTTTGCGCCTTTGCATGAGTTAACTTCTCTGGAAAGCGTTTGTCTCTCGCAAAAGCGCGAAGGCGCAAAGACGGACAAGCATCTTTTTGAAGGCTTCTTAACGTTCGACGATGAGTTCGACGATCCTCACGTCGCCGGGGGGGATGCTGATCTTTACCGTGCTCTCGTCGGCGGCACGCCCGATTTCGAGCGGCGCATCGAGCGTCCACTCGCGCGCCTGCCGGATCGTCTGGCCGCGCCGCAGCGAGAGCGTGACCTCGACGCTCGCGTTGCGGTCAACCTGCGCCAAACCTTGCTGGGGCTTGTAGACGCCGCGATTGTTAAAGAGCGTGACGAGCCAGCCGCGCTCCGTGCGGTTGAAGAGCCGTTGCACGTCTCCACGGACGCGCACGGGCGTCGCCTCGGCGAAGAGGTGTGTGAAGAGATGTGCGGCGGCGGGCGTCAGCCTCTCGTCGAGGCCGAGCATGTCCGGCACGGCGCAAAAGATGACGCGCCCGCGCCCGAAGTTAAAAGAGGTGACGAGCGGGTCGCCCGTCGCGGTCTGCATCAACACCTCTGCGCCGCGTCGCTCGACGCGTTCGTAGGCGTAGACGCCGCCGCGCAAATTCACGCCCGCCCCTTCGTCCGGCAAGAGACACTTCGCATCGTAGGCCTCCGCCGCTGCCGCCGCCGCGCCGAGCGGGTGCACGCCGAGCAGGTCTGCGGGCAGCCCTTTCGCCTGCGCGGCGTTGAGGACGACGATGCCGCCCCTGCGAACGTAATTTTTGAGTTGCTCCACCCACGCGGGCGTCCAGTCAATGCGCCCGCCCGCGACGACGATGCGATAAGAATCAATCGCCTCGCGCCGCTCGTCCGAGGCGACGAGCACGTCGAAGATGTCGCCGAAGATGCCGTTGACGAAAAACTGCCGGTCAGCCGTGGCCGGTTCGCCTTCCGTGACGGGCGCGGGGTAATAGGCCGCGCCGAAGAGTTCGCGCAAGGCTCTGTCGTGGCGTCCGTGCGGCGAGACGCCGAAAGCCCATTGCGGGTAGTCGGTCATGTCCCAGCCGTGCGCCGGGTCGAGCAGGAAGGCGACGGGCGTGTAAGGCGTGCCGCGCTCTTTGTGCCGCCCTGCGAAGTTGAGGAATTCGTTCGTGATGCGCCCGAGCGGGTTGAGTTGAAAGGGATGCTCGCCGGGCGCGGGTTTGAAAAACTGGTCGTGGCCTTGTTCGAGATAGATGGCCGACGCGCCCGCCATGTAATAGAGGTAATACGCCTTGCGATACCAGGAGAGCGACGGCCCCATCGTCGCGCCGTAGCGCGTGTGGAAGAAATGGCGAGGGCCTGCGAAGTTCTGCCGGTCGGTGAAGGTGGTGGCCGTGTCGCCGAAGTTTGGCGCGTGGTAGTAGAGGAACGACGCGCCGTACTGTCTGGCCGCGCCGCGCGAGAAGGCGACGCGCATTGCGACCGACGGCTGCACGGCTGCGGTCTCCATGCCCAACATCCGCGCGCCCCAGCGTCCGAGCGCGTGCGCGTAGGTGGTGCTGGAAGTGGCTTGCGCGGCGATGAGTTTGTCCCACATCGCGCCGGTCTGCGTGTGGAACAGGTGGCTCCATTTTCTTTCGAGCGCGCGTGCGTAGAAAGCGCGGTAGGCTTCGAGCAGTTCGCGGCGCGACATGGCGGGCGTGAGTTTCAACGCGCCGACTTCCCCCGGGTTCCACACGTAGCCGATGCTCTCGCCGGAAATCCAGCCGATGAATTGATCGCGCAGTTCGCCCGTGAGCAGCTTCCAAGCGGCCTGCCCGCGCTCTTCCGTCATCGTCGCCCGGCTGTAGTTGATGACGACGGCGAAGGGCGCGCGCGTCTCGCGCAGGTGGCGCAGGAAGGGGCTGCCCTCCTGCACGTAGGTCGTAAGCTGTTCGAGCGTGATGACCGGCACGACGAGCGGCGATGAGAAAATCGGCGTGTCGTGCGCGCCCTTGTAGCGTGCGACGAACTCCGCGAGCGGTTCGGCGTTGAACGGGTGGAGCGGGCG
>DASPJG010000022.1:0-3102 GCA_035628755.1 Pyrinomonadaceae bacterium | reverse complement strand
TCGAACGGCTCTGGGCGTGGTTGCAAAACTTTCGTCGTATCGCAACGCGCTTTGATTATCATGTCGAGAACTTTCTCGGCTTCGTGCATCTCGGCTGCATCAAGATTCTGCTGAGGTGCTATTTATGAGACTGCTTCTAGTGAATCGTGAATCGCCAATCGTGAAGAGAGAACACACAGTTCTATCTCTTCACGATTGACGATTCACTGTTTACGGCCTTTGACGATTTACGATTTTCCGAGAGTGCGCCAGCCGGGCGAAGGTTGTCAACGCGCAGAGATGTCCGGTTGGTTAAAAAACTGGAAGTGCTCGCCTATTAGTTTTGAACGGCGCGACGCTTCGGTCAGCGCGCGACTGTGAAGTCAGCATGACATGTCAGGTTGACGGGAGATCGTGTGAGATTGCCTCCCGGTTTTGAGAAGATTTTCAAGGGCGCGCTGTTTGGCGAGTTTTGCGCGCTGTTCGTCGCAAGCTTCGTGCGGCACGCGGCTTGTTTAAGGGACGGGTGCGGCTGGAAGCGTTAACGCGCTTCTTCGGACTCACCGCACGGAGTCCGAAAGGCCGCACCAATTTTGATAACCGGACGAGTCGCCGCCTCGTGTTCCGTCAGGGCAGTTTCGACGGCTCGCGGCGCAACCGAGAACGGACGAGATTCTCACCCCTGACACGGCGAGTGAGTGCCACGCACTCGCCGCTTGCCCGCTCCGTCGTTGGAGACGAAAGACGATTTGCTCCCGTCAATCGTCTTCAGCGGCGGGCTTTTAATTGTCGGCAAGAACCGGAGCGGGGTGGAATCGTGAAGCCGGAAGATAAAGAGCGTTTGCGAAAATTTTGCGGGCGGAGGACGGGTTGAGAATGATTGGCATGTCGGACTACAGCCGCGCGGCCAAAATCTACTGGGTTGCGCTCGTCTCGGCGGGTGCGCTCATCCTTGCATGGGCGCTCTCGCAATGTCTCTTGTTCACCCCGGCGCAGGGCTTGCAGTTCCTTGCGCTCGCGAGTTTCGTCGTCCTCTCAAGTTCTCTCCCCATTCGCATCCCCAACACCTCGGCCAGCATCACTGCCGACGACGCCTTCATCTTCCTCGGCGCGATCCTGCTCGGCATCCCCGCCGCCCTCGTGCTCGGCGCAACCGGCGCGCTCATCAGTTCGCTGCGCACCTCGCGCCGCGCCGCGAGTTGGATCGCCGCGCCCGCCACGATGTCGCTGACGGTGCTCGTCTCGGCCACCGCGTTCTACTACTTGCTCAACACTTACGCGGGCGTCGCGCGCCAGCCCGCAGGCATGTCGCGGCTGACGTTTGAACAACTCCTCATGCCGCTCGTCGTGATGGCGCTCCTGCAATACTTCTTCAACGGCATGCTCATCGCCACCCTGCACGCGTTGAAGGGGCGCAGTTCGATCTGGAAGTTCTGGCGCGACGGCTACCTCTGGACTTCATGCACGTTCTTCGCCTCGGCCATCGTCACCGCGCTGCTCTATCAGGCGATGCAAAACTTCGGCCTCATCTACGTGCTCCTCAGCGTCCCCGTCATCGGCGCGACCTTTGCGACCTACAAGATTCATTTCGAGCGCATGAACGAGAAGGCGCGCGAGACCGCCGAACTCGCGCGCCTCCATCTCGCCACCGTCGAAGCTCTCGCCACGGCCATCGACGCTAAAGATCAAACCACCCATTGCCACGTCCGGCGCGTGCAACTCTACGCGGCTCGGCTCGGCGAAATGCTCCATCTTACGCACAGCGAGATCGAGGCGCTCAGGGCGGGCGCGATGCTGCACGACATCGGCAAGCTCGCCGTGCCCGATCACATTCTGAACAAGCCGGGCAAGCTGACCACCGCCGAGTTTGAGCGCATGAAGGTTCACACCATCGTCGGCGCGAGCATCCTCGAACGCATTGATTACCCATACCCGATTGTCCCCATCGTGCGCTCTCATCACGAACGCTGGGACGGCCTCGGCTACCCGGACGGGCTGCGCGGCGAAGAGATACCGTGGACGGCGCGCATCTTCGCGGTGGTTGATTGCTTCGACTCGGTGCGCGAAGATCGCCCTTACCGGCGCGGCATGACGTGTGATGAGGCGAGCGCGATGCTCCTGCGCGGCGCGGGCACGCACTTCGATCCGAAGGTTGTCGAACTGTTCCTCAAACACCTGCCACAGTTCGAGGCGGAGATCGTCGAACTCGGACTCGACCAGCACGGCTTCACGAGCCGCGAAGCCGAACCGCGCGCCCTCGTCGAAGCAGTCGGCGCGAACACCGCCGCCCCTCCCGCCGGGGTTCAACCGCTCAATCCGAAACGCTTCGCCGTGCCTGCTTACCTCGAACAGATCAAGAGCGCGCACCGTGAAGTTTACGCGCTCTACGAAATCGCCAGCACCTTCGGCGCGTCGCTTGAGATCGAAGACCGCAGCCAGATTCTCGTCAACAAGGTCGGCCACATGGTTCCCTTCGACACCTGCGCCGTCTACCTCTTCGACGAGTTGAAAAACTACGCGACCGTCACGCATGTCAGCGGGCTGAACGCCGAACTTTTGCACGGCCATTGCGTCGCGCCGGGTGAGGGAGTGATCGGGTTTGTCGTCGCCAACCGACGCCCCGCCACCGGGTTCGACCCGATGCTGGATTTCGCCGCCTTCGCGCTGCCGGAGGCGCAACGCTACCGCTCGATGATCGCGTTGCCGCTCGTCAAAGACGAACGCCTGCTCGGCGTGCTCGCCGTCTATTCGCTCCAGCCGGATCACTACACGGACGATCACCTGCACCTGCTCGACACCGTCGCGCGTCTCGCCTCCGACGCCTTCTCCAACTCGCTTCATCACGCCGAGGCCGAATCGAACGCCCTCACCGACCCGCTCACGAACCTGCCGAACGCGCGCTCGCTGCAACTTCGTTTCAGCGAGGAGGAAGCGCGCGCCCGCCGCAACGGCACTTCCTTTCAGGTCGTCATGCTCGACCTCGACGAGTTCAAGTCCGTCAACGACACTTTCGGCCACAGCATCGGCGATCAAATGCTGCGCGAGGTGGCGCGCGTTTTGAACGCACAACTTCGCGAGTATGACTTCCTCGCGCGCTACGCGGGCGACGAGTTCGTCGCGCTC
>DASPJG010000021.1:0-2860 GCA_035628755.1 Pyrinomonadaceae bacterium | reverse complement strand
TCCGTGAAGTAGACGGCGTTGAAGCGCGTCGGCGCGCTTGCCGGCGACTCCCCCGCGCGCCACTGCAAGCCGCCGTCCGGCGTATGCAGGATCGTGTTGGACGCGCCGACGAGCCAGCCCTGCCCGGCTGCGAAAAATGCGCCGCCGAGCAATAGACGCTTCGTCGGGACGACCTGCCGCTCCCAACTCGCGCCGCCGTCCGTCGTCGCATAGAGCGCGCCCATCTCGCCGAAAGCCCAGCCGCGTTCTTCGCCCGCGAACACGACGCGCGTGAGCGACACGTCAACATCCGCGCCCGTCACGACGACGCGCGACCACGTCTGGCCGCCGTCCGTCGTTTTCAACAGGTAAGAACGCGGTTCTTCTTTCGTCCTGAGCAGGTAGATGCTTCGGTCGCAGACGAGCCAGCCCGTCTGTTCGTTCACGAAATAAACGTCGCGCAGTGTGTCTTCGGCGGGCGCGCGGCGCACCGCCCACGTTCGCCCGCCGTCCGTTGTCGCCAGCAGCGCGCCCTTGCTGCCGACCGCCCAGCCGCGCTGCTCGTCCACAAAATAAACTCCACGCAGCCACGCCAGCGTCCCCGACGCCTGCGCCCGCCACGCGCCCGCCGCAGCGGGAACAGCAAGCAGTAAGCAGTAGGCGGTAAGCAGTGAGCAGTAAGCAGTGACGTGTAAAGCCCGCGCCGGGAGAGCCGTCCGGCACGCGGATAGACGCCCGCGACGTGCGGCAATTTTTCGTTCGATCAGGCTCGCGCGTTCCATGTCCGCCGTTCAACTATCAAACAAAACTGCTTACGGTTTACCGCTCACGCTTCAGAAGCCTCCCGTGAAGATGCGGAAGAAACTGACGACGGGCAGGAGGCTCAACACCTGATTGAAGGTCTTCAGCCGGTTGCCGGGCACGATGATCTGGTCGCCGGGGTTGAGAAAATAGTTGTCCGGCATCTTGCCCTTTTCAATTGCGGCGACATCGATGATCGTCGGCTGCATGAAACCGTTGGCCTGCCGCCGCATGACCGCCACCTTCTTCTTGTTGCCCGTCGGGAGCACGCCGCCCGAGAGCGCGAGCGCTTCGGTCAGCGAGAGGCGGCGCGTCATCGGGCGGATGCCCGGCTGCCCCACGTCGCCCACGACCCAGAAGACCGCCGACTGCGCCTTGTCGAGCGAGACGGTCACTTTCGGGTCGATCACGTACTCGTCGAGTTGCTTCGTGATCTCGTCGGCCACCTGCTTGGTCGTTTTCCCGCCGACGAAGACGCCTTCGGGGATGAGCGGGTGCGAGATGACGGCGTCCGGCGGGATGATGATCCCTGATTTCGAATAGCGGTCGAGGTTGAAGACCGTGATCGAGATCACGTCTTCGGGGCCGAGCCTGTAGGTCGCCATGAAGTTGTTGTAGTAGGGCACGACCGCCGCTTCCTCTTCCGAAAGCGTCTCGCGCCGGTTCGCCAGCATCTCGGCGGGCACGTCGGCGCGTGGCGGCGCGCTCGTGTCGTCCGGTTCGAGCCGTTCGCCCGCACGCTTCGCCGCGTCCGTGGCCGCAGGGGCGGTCGTGGTGCGCGGGCGCGTCTTCGGCTCAGGCTTCTGCTTGTCCTGTTCCTGCGCGAAGGTCGTCTGGACGGAAACCGTCGCGCCCGCGAACAGGAGACCCGCGAGCGCGAGCGTCGCCAACTTCATCGTGTGGATTTTCATGTCTGTACCTCTCGAAAACTTCTTCCGGTCGCGGCGCAACGGCAGTCTCTACCGCGCGCCGCGACCGAACAGGATCGTCTTGACCGTCTCGAACAAGATCACCGCGTCGAGGACGAGGCTCTGGTTCTTGATGTAGTAGAGATCGTATTGCAACTTCTGGCGCGCGTCCTCGATGGATGAGCCGTAAGGGTATTTGATCTGCGCCCAGCCGGTCAGCCCCGGCGGGATCAAATGCCTCTGTTCGTAGAAGGGAATTTCCTCCGCGAGTTGCGCGACGAAGTGCGGGCGTTCGGGGCGCGGGCCGACGAAGTTCATCTCGCCTTTGAGGATGTTCCAGAACTGCGGAATCTCGTCCACGCGAATCTTGCGGATGACGCGCCCGACGCGCGTTACGCGCGCATCGCCGTCGCGCGCCCAGACCGGCCCGTCGCGCTCGGCGTCCGAGCGCATCGAGCGGAATTTCATGATCGTGAACGGGCGACCGTTTTTGCCGACGCGCTCCTGCCGGTAGAGCGCGGGGCCGGGCGATTCGAGTTTGATCAAGAGAGCGGTCAGGAGCGCGATGGGCAGCGAGACGAGCGCGCCGACGAGCGCGACGCCGCGATGCATGAGCGTGCGCGCCACGCCGCTCAGACGCGCCTGACGCCCGCGCCCCGAAAAGATGAGCCACGAGGGGCGCATCATATTGAGGTGGACGCGCCCCGTCGTGCGTTCGTAAAACGACGCGCCCTCTTCGATGGCGACGTTGCCGCCCAGACTCAGGTCGAGCAGTTGTTGCGTCGGGAACTGCCCGCGCCGCTCGCCCTGCGCGACGATGATGCGGTCGATGTTTTCGCGCCTGACGATCTCGGCCATGTCGGTCGTCACGCCGATGACGCGCGGGTTGATGATGCTTTTGCCGACGAGCGCGGGGTCGTTGTCCACAAAGCCGACGATGCGATAACCGGCGTCCCTGCGGTCTAAAACCTCGCGCGCGATCTCGACGGCTGCCGCGCCCGAACCGACGATCAGGATGCGTTCGCCGACCAGCGGGTGGCCGAGCAGCCAGTGAATCGAGACGCGCCAGCCGACCATCAGGAGCAGCGCCAGCGGCATCGCGATCAGCGAGACGCCGCGCCCGATGAGGAGGTGCGGCAGGGCGTACATCGTCACGGCGAGCGCGACCCACG
>DASPJG010000020.1:0-2150 GCA_035628755.1 Pyrinomonadaceae bacterium | reverse complement strand
CATCGCGCCGAAGGCGTAACGCATTAACGCCTGCACGCGCCAACGTTCTAATTGAACGCCCGCGCCCGACTTGAAGAGGCGATAGCGGTAGACGTTTCGCGCCAACTCCCGCCGCCACCCGCGCTCGCTCCAAAACAGAGTTTCGCCAAGCACGCGAAACCAGCGCGGGCAAGCGGGCGGGCGCGGCGTGGCGCGCGTCGGATGCCAACCGCCGACGGCGCGCAGGCGTTCGACGAGCGGCCAGCCGAGCGCGACGATGCCGAACACAGACAGGAACGTGAGTTGAAACGACGGGTCGAAAAGCTCTGCGGGACGGTAGGCAAGCAGCGCGAGCGCCGCGCCGCCGAGCGCGTTCAGAGTAGCCCCGCGACGCCCCACGACGGGCGCGAGCGCGACCACGGTAAACATCAACGCCGCGCGCACCACCGACGATTCCGCGCCTACGGCCAACGCGTACAGCCACAACACGACGCACGGCACAACGAACTGCAATGCGCGCCGTCCCGTCAGCCGTCGCATAAGGAGTAGTACGAGGCCGCCGATGAAACTGATGTGCAGGCCGCTGATCACGAGCACATGAAACGTGCCGCCCACGCGGAAACGCTCCGCGCTCTCGCGCGACAACCCGTGGCGATTCCCCAGCAGCGCGGCTTGCAGCACGCCTGCCGTCTCCGCCGAAAAAAGTTCCGACATGCGCGCGCGCAAATTCTCGCGCCACGTCTCAAGCCACACGAGCGGCAACGCCACGCTCTCGTCTCCGAGTCTTTCTACCAGCAGCGGGCTTTTGATCGTGCCCCTCGCGTCTGTCCCGCGCCGTTCCAAAAATTCCGTCAACGACCCGCCGCCCGGATTGCGAAACTCCTCCGCGCGTTCGAGCGCGACCACGACGCGCACGCGCGCTCCGCGCCGCAACTCCAACTCCTCATAGCCCGCACGCGCCGCCGCATCTCGCACGGGCGCAAACAATTCCACCGCGCCCGCCGCCGCACGCTCCGCCTCGCGCGCACGCAGACGCTCGACCCCGAGCGTTAGATAAAAGCCGTCCGGCGCAAACTCCGGCGCGCGCTCGACAACGCCAGTAATCTCCACCGGGTCGCCCGAAGCGATGCGCCCCTCTTCATACAGACGCCGCACGCGTTCGCCGCCGACGCAGCGCCCTTCAACAACGGCGAACGCCGCGCCGACCGATGCGAATGCAAGCAGGACGACCACCGTCGCCAGCGCAGTTTGTCTTCGTTTGAACGCGATGAGAGCGACCAGAGTCGCGAGTGCGCTTGAAAGCAGGAGGATCGAAAGCGGCGGCGAGAGCAAACGCGCGAACAGTATTCCGGCGGCGAAAGAGGCCGCCAGAAGCGCGAGCGGGTGAGGATTGAAAGACGGTCTGTGAGAAACCGTCGGCGTGTCCGGCAAGGTGGTTCAGCCTTTGTCTTGACTGGCCTGTCAAACTTTCTTCGTCAACTTCGTGAGTCCCGCCACGGCAGATGTGAGGCTCTAACGGCTCAACGGCTTTGTGGAGGCGTTAACTTTCTATTGATTCGACACCGCACACAACACATCCCAAGCGTGTCCAAATCTTGCGCATAGAATAAACGCCCCCGGCCAGACTCACAAGAATACTAATCACTCTCACCGACTTCTATATCATTCTCAGCCGCTCCCGCATCCTCAGAAAAGTTTGCCTTGAGATGCACGACCGTTTCGACATGATGTGTTTGTGGGAACATGTCGAAAGCCCTGAGGGAGTCGAGGGCGAAGCCCGCGTCGAAGAGGGCGCGGAGGTCGCGTGCGAGGGTGGCGGGGTCGCAGGAGACGTAGGTGATGCGTTGCGGCTTGAGGGCGAGGATGCCCGCGAGGGCTTCGGGTTCCGCGCCCGCGCGTGGCGGGTCGAGGAGGAGGAAGTCAACGGGCGTGAGGCTTGGCGCGTGCCCGGCGAGCCAGTCGCCGACGCGCGCCGTGTGGACGGCGGCGTTGGCGAGTTGGGCGTCCGCGAGATTGAGGCGGGCGAATTCGGTGGCCGAGGCGTTGCCTTCGACGGCAGTGACGCGTGCGAAGCGGCGCGCGAGCGGGAGCGTGAAGAGGCCGACGCCGCAATAGAGATCAATGGCGTGTGCGCCGTGAGTCGCGCCCTTGAGTGCTTCGGCGAGGAGCGG
>DASPJG010000019.1:0-4933 GCA_035628755.1 Pyrinomonadaceae bacterium | reverse complement strand
GGCCTCGGTGGAATCGTCCGTGCAGCCGCCGACGACCTTCGGGATGTTGTGCGTCTGAAACTGCGGGTTGCCGGGATCGACGCGCTCGGGCGAGAAGGCGAGCAGGAAATCCGCGTCGAGTTTCATGCCCTGTTCTTCGAGCATCGGGAGCAGCACTTCGTCGGTCGTGCCCGGGTAGGTGGTGGATTCGAGGATGATCAGTTGGCCGCGCCGCAAGTGTTTCTGAATCTCGCCCGCCGCCGCGAGGATGTAGGAGATGTCCGGCTCTTTGGTTTTGCGCAGAGGGGTCGGCACGCAGATGATGATCGCGTCGCACTTCGCCAACTCGCTGAAATCGGTCGTCGCGCGCAGCCGCCCCGACTCGACCAACTCTTTGACGAGCGACGAGCGCACGTCGCCGATATAAGACTCGCCGCGATTGATCTGCGCGGCCTTCGCTTCGTCAACTTCAAAGCCCGTGGCCTGAAAGCCCTTGTGCGCGAACTCGGCGGAGAGCGGCAAGCCCACGTAGCCCAAACCGATCACGCCGACATGCGCGCGCCGCCCGTTAATTAACTCTCTCAGTTCTTCTTTAATCATAGGAAATTTTTAGCGTCCCGGTGTTGAATAATCTGGCAGGCAGACAATGAAGTTTATGATTTGCTGACTATCAAGACTAGGTGAGCCGCGCGGCGACTGTCAAGCAAGGGCGCAAATCGCCGCCTTAGCTCCGCAGACGGGGGCGACGCTTGAACTTGTCGAGATAGTTTATCAACTCGCGCAGATAATCGAGGCTGTTCTGGTAAGCGAAACTCGCGGCGAGGAAGGCCGTGTTCCGAACGGCGACGATGCGCCCCTCGCCGACGGCTTGCGACATCGGCGCGAGCAATTGGGTCAACGTGTGGTCTGTGCTGTGGAGCGCGAGACGTGCAGCCGCACCGGAGCGTCCGGCCTTGAGGCTCTCTGAAAGCCTCACCATCCGGCGGATGAACGGCTCTGCGCCATCGCGCGTGCTGATGATCATGGCGAGGAGGCGAACCTCGTCTAACGGGAGGACGAGATGATCCGGGTCGGGCGCGTCGCGCAAGATCGAAATCATGCGCGCCCGCGCCTGAGCCGCGCGTCGTTGCGTTTCGCCCTTAGTCTCGCTCATGGCCGACTCTCCGCTTAAAAACTCAGGCTGACAATACCCGCGCCGGTTTGCTATGTTATGCCCCTCGCACGATTCTGAATTTTTGACACACCCACAACGAACGATGTATCAAGCCGCTCCGAATCACTCGTGATGAGAGCCGCGAGGGAGTTAAGCAAGCACAAACTCCCGACGGCAATAACGCACAATCACAGTTTCGCCGCAATTGCGGCGAAAGTCAAACTAACTCATGACCTCAATATCCCATCAGGGGGTAAACCTTGATGGGAAGTTCACCCCGTCCCAAGCCGAAACGACTGGCCGAGAAACTTTTGCAAATCCGACTTGCCCTTGCTCTCTCACAAGACGGTATGCTCGTCCGCTTGGGACTTGATGCAAAGCTTTTACGCACTGCTGTCTCAGGCTACGAGTTAGGAACACGCGAGCCACCGTTACCGGTGCTGTTGAAGTATGCACGTTGCGTCGGCATCTCGACGGATGTGTTGATTGACGATGAACTAGACTTGCCCGACAAGTTGTTGAGAGGGTCTAACCGCGAAATCATCAGTCGCACGCGTACGCCCCGCACGAATCGCAAGCGATAATACTGTGACCTCAGACGAGAAAAACCACGCGCCCAAACTCGAACGCGGCCTCGGCCTGCTCGATGCGACGATGATCGTCGTCGGTTCGATGATCGGGTCGGGCATCTTTCTGGTGTCGGCGGAATCTTCGCGGCTGGTGGGCGCGCCGGGGTGGCTGCTGCTCGCGTGGGCTTTGGCGGGCGTGCTCACCGTGACGGGCGCGCTGTGCTGCGCTGAACTCGCGGCGATGATGCCGAGGGCGGGCGGGCAGTATGTGTTCCTGCGCGAAGCTTACAGCCCGGCCATCGGTTTTTTGTTCGGGTGGTCGCTGTTGTTCGTCATCCAGACGGGGACGATTGCGGCGGTCGCCATCGCCTTCGCCAACTTCGTCGGCGTGCTCGCGCCGGACATCTCGGCGGGCAATTACCTGTTCGCCCCGCAGCGCGTCTTCGGCAAATACGCCGTCAGCCTTTCGACGCAGCAACTCGTCGCCGTCCTCATGATTCTGCTTTTGACCGCGACGAACGCGCGCGGCTTGCAACTCGGCAAGTTCATCCAGAACAGTTTCACTTTTACCAAGACCGCCGCGCTCGCCGCGCTTATCGTGCTCGGCCTCGCGCTCGGCGCAAACCGCGAAAGCGCGGCCTTCACTTCGGCGTGGTGGGACTCGGCGGCGAACGGTTGGACGCCGCAGGGCGCGCAAAGCGACCTCGCCCTGACGGGCACGCTCGCGCTCGTGGCTCTGCTGGGGCGTGCGATGGTGGGGCCGCTCTTTGCACAGTCGGCTTGGAACAACGTGACGTTCACGGCGGGCGAAGTCAGAGAGCCGGGACGCAATTTGCCGCGCGCGCTGCTCTGGGGGTGCGCCCTCGTCGTCGCGCTCTACCTGCTCGCCAACCTCGCTTACGTCTTGACGCTCCCGCTCGAAGGCATCCAGACCGCGCCGCAGAACCGCGTGGCGACCGCCGCGATGGCCGTCGTCTTCGGCGAGCAGGGCGCGATCCTGATGGCGTGCGCGATCATCATCTCGACCTTCGGCTGCAACAACGGGCTGATCCTCGCGGGCGCGCGCGTCTATTACGCGATGGCGCGCGATGGGCTGTTCTTCGCGCGCGTCGGCACGCTCAACGCGCGCCGCGTGCCTGCCGTCGCGCTCGTCATACAGGGCGTATGGGCGTCGCTCCTGACGCTGCCGCGAACCGTCACGGAGACTGTTGACGCCGCGACGCGTACCGTCAGCGTCACCTACGGCAACGTCTACACGCAACTGCTCGAATACATCATCTCCGCCGATCTCGTCTTCTACGCGCTGATGGTCGGGGCGGTCATTCGCCTGCGCCGCACGCTCCCCGACGCCCCGCGCCCCTACCGCACCTTCGGCTACCCCTTCGTGCCGCTCGTCTACATCCTGCTCGCGCTCTTTCTCGTTCTTGACCTCGCCTATCTCACGCCGGAAACCTCCGGCATCGGCTACCTGCTCGTGCTCACGGGCGTCCCCGTCTATTTCCTCTGGCGCGGGCGGTTGGCCGGACGACGAGACGCCGCGCCGGTTGACTAAGCCCCCGGGCGCGCAGAAGAGAGGCCGTGGCCTACGGTTCCTTGATGATCAGCACGGAGTTGAGATTCCCGTACTCGTCTTCTTCCGTTTCGGGGTTGGAGGGATCGAGCAGCCAGTTGCCGTCAACGATGAATTTGTAACTGTAGCGGTTCGGCGCGAGGTCAATGCGGCAGACCCACTCGTCGCCTTCGCGCGCGAAAAGCAACTGCGACTCGTTCCAGTTGTTGAAAGAGCCTGCGAGCACAACCACGCGCGCGTCCGCATAGCCCTTCAACCTGAAAGTCGTGTTCCCTTTCAGGCTCGGCAGCGGCAGCGCAACCCGCTGCGCCGTGTACGCGCTGCCCTCGTATTGAAAGGTGAGACTGACGATGCGCCCCTCTTCGTCGCGGTCGAACGTGTAGCGCGTGCCCTCGATCTCGTCGAGAAAAACGCGGCGCGAGCGCGTGGCGACGAGCCTGCGTTTTTTAACGAGCGTGGGCTTGACCCAGAGTTCGTCGCCTTCGAGCGTCACGTCGAGCGTGGTGATGGGAATGATGCCCGCGCCCAGTTCGTAACGGCCTGTATAACTTTTCAGAACAGATGGATCAGCCTTCGCGCCGTTCTTCGCCTTGCCGCCCGCCTGTGCGGGGGGAGGAGTTGCTGCGGCTTGGGGTTGCTGGTTCGCCGTTGCCGCCCGCGCGTGGAGTGTCAGGGCGCACGCCAGCCCCGCGAGAATGAAAAACTTCCTCATCGCTCCGACCTCATAACATCCGCTGAACGCGATTGAGCATAGACGGAAGCATGCACCACGGAGGCGCGGAGTTTACGCCGCGGAGAACCGCAGAGAGTCGAGTAAGTTTCTCTGCGGTTCTCCGCGGCGTTGTCCCGCGCCTCCTGCACGGTGAACGGCTTGGAAATCAGCCGCATTCAACACAAGCTTTCAAACGCCGACGGCTAATACTGCCAGTTGACGTTGACGAACCCGACGCCGCTCGTGGGTACGGTGTAGGTGTGATTTGCGCCCGCCTCCCATGTGACCGTGCCGTTGGCGGCGATCTTGATGAACTTGAATTGAAGCGTCTTCCCCGCCGGGACGCTCACGTTCAGGAACCAGTTCGGGTAGTTCGGCGTGAGCATCGGCCCGACCGCCGCGTCCCACGTCGTCGCCCAGTTGCTCAACTCCACTGTGTTGCCCGTCAGGAAAATGTAGTCGCCCGTCACGGTCGGCGAGGCGTTGTTGACGGTAAACGTGACGGGGATCAGTTTCGCCGCGAGCACGGTGAACTGGATACCGTTCGAGACCTGCGCCGACGTGTTGGTGACGGTCACGTTATAGTTGCCGTTCGTGACGACGGGCACGGTCGCGACGATCTTCGTCGGAGTCCAGGAGTTGATGGTCGCCGTGGTCGTGCCGAACTTGACCGTGCCAGCGGTTGAGCCGAAGTTTTTGCCGCCGATGGTGACGCGGACGCCGGGGTGCGCGACCGTCGGGCCGATCGCGCCGACCTGCGGTGCGGCGGGCGCTTCCGTGAAACTCCAGACGGCGACGGTGTGCGCCGGGAGCGTGAAGTTCGAGACGGGGTTGTTGCCGCCCGTGCCCGACGAGACGTTGATGCCGGAGCCGCCGAGCAGCCCCGTCAGGTGGTCGGAATACGCGCCGGCGGGGAGCGCGGTGTTGAGTCCGGTGATCTGGTACGAACT
>DASPJG010000018.1:0-3668 GCA_035628755.1 Pyrinomonadaceae bacterium | reverse complement strand
GTCGCCCATTCCGCGCAACTCGGCCACGTTCTGAGCGAGAAAATGCTTAAGCCCGCTGACCGACTCAGCCCCTTCAACTCGCTGACCCTGCGCGTCGAACTTGAAGCGCACCAGCCCGCTCAGTTCGCCACCCTTCGACTTGGACTGAGAGCCTACGACATAGAAATGCGAGCCGTCAGTGGTGATGCCTTCGAGGTCTATGACGTTCACGCCGAGTTTGACCGCTTTGATCGTGCCGTTCTGATTTCGCCCCTCGCCGAGCTTCATCCAGAAAATTTCGTCGGTGCGCCCGTCGTCAACGAACAGTACGCCGTTCGTGCCGGGAACGTGCGCCACGCCCGAAGCCTCGAACGTCCCGCCCGTGAAGGGCATGACCGGCGCGGGCGATGCAGCGGCGGGGCTTGCCCCCGTGGCCGCGTGAAACTCCCGAGCCGCCGGGAGCGGCTGTTTCATCCCGTGCTCGTCGCCTCTGACAATTGCCAGCGCGGCGTACCCGAAAGTCAGGAACATCATGACGGCTGGCAGAAACATCTTTACTTTGTAACTCATACTTCGCAATCCCCCTTGAGGCAGACCTCTCAATTCATCATATTTATCTCCGAAAGATTATCAAATTCAGGGTAAACGGAAGGTAAACGCCGGAAGGTTTGTGATCACAGCCAGTTACGGGCGGGGGGCGGGCAAGCGTGCGACGAAGGTTGCGCCATTCGCACCGGAGTCGGCCAATTCGAGATCGCCATCGTGGGCTTGTGCGATCCAGCGCGAGATGGCGAGACCTAAACCAGCCCCGCCGTCGTCGGCACGCGAGCGCGCCTTGTCCGCACGATAAAACCGTTCGAAGACGTGCGGGCGAGCCTCGGCGGGGATGCCCGGCCCGGTGTCCGAAACCGAAAGCAGGTACTCATGTTCCCGACACGTCAGGCTCAACCTGACGACGCCTCCCGGCGGCGTGAACTTCACGGCATTGTCCGCCAGATTCAAGAGCATCTGGCGCAACAGGTCTTCGTCGCCGTGGAAGGCTGCTTCCGGCAAAGTATCCAACTCAACGGCCACGCCCTTGTCGGAAGCGAGTATGCCGCCCGCGCGCGCGACTTCTTCGAGCAGATCATTCAGGTAGAGCGTCCTTTTTTGTAGCGGGTAGCGTCCGGCGTCCGCGCGCGCAAGGACAAACATGTCTTTGACGATCCGTGAGAGACGGCGCGTCTGCTCGGCCATCATCTGCAACGCCTCGCGATATTCCTCTTCCTCGCGGTGCTCTTTTTTCAGTGTCACGCTGGCGGCGGTGTGCATGACGGAGAGGGGCGTGCGGAGTTCGTGTGAAGCGTCGGCCATAAACTGTCGCTGTTGTGCGAAGGCCGCTCTGAGCCGTGCGAGCAACTCGTTGAACGTTGTGGCGAGTTGTCCCAGTTCGTCGCGCGGGTTGGCGACGGGCAACTGCCGGTCGAGACTCTCCGCCCCGATCTGGCGTGCGATGCGTGCCATGGCGACCACGGGCACGAGGCTCTGACGTGCGAGAAACCAGCCGCCGACGCCGACCACAAGGAGCGTGAGCGGCACGGCATAGTAGAGAACCTTTCTAAACAAATCCAGTTCGTCTTCGACGGAGTCGAGCGGCTGGTTAACGAGGATGATGTAAGGGATGTTTGCGGCGGAGATGTTGACTCTTCGCACCGCGACACGGTGATAATCGTCTTGGTCGTCTTCTTCGGGAATCGTGAAAAGATGAACCTCGTCGGGCGGGATCGAGCCGAGGGCGGGCAGGCGTGCGTGGAACTCTTCACCGGAGGTGTTCTCGGCGAGCAGCATGCCTGCTTCGTCGAAGATGGCTATCGCCTGCTGCGGGTTGAACAGTTCGGCCACGGTGCTCCGCGCCGCGCTCTGCTTTGACTGCCCCTCTTCGATGTCGTTGCTGAGTGACCGGGTTGAGATTTCGATTGCCGACCGCAACGCGTCGTCCACGCGCGTGTAGAGGGTGCGCGAGATGAGCGCGTACACGCCGACGCTGAAGGCGACGAGCACCAGCGCGAGCACGCTCACGTACCACAAGGTCAGCCGTGCTCTGACCGTATTAAACATCGGAGTCGGCCTCGCGCGCGGTGAGCGTGTAGCCCTCGCCTCGTCGCGTGCGGATCAGCTTCAGGGCGTGCCCTTCGTCAATCTTGCGGCGCAGGCGTTGGATAAAGACTTCGATCACTTTTGAGAAGGGGTCGTAAGAATCGTCCCAGACGTGCTCGGCGATGTCCGCGCGACCCACCACCTCGTCTGCGCGCCGCGCGAGGTATTCCAGCAGCGCGTACTCCTTAGCCGTCAGGTCAATCTCCCGGCCACCGCGCGAGACCCGGCGCGCGCGCGTGTCAATCGACAAGTCCGCGACGGTGATGACCTCGGGAAATAGGGCTGGCTTCCGGCGCAGCAAGGCGCGCACGCGCGCGAGCAGTTCTTCAAAGTCGAACGGCTTCGGCAGGTAATCGTCAGCCCCGGCGTCCAGCCCTTCAATCCTGTCCTCAACCGCATCACGCGCAGTGAGCATCAGGACGGGAAGCGAGGAACCAGCAGCACGCAGTTCGCGGCAGACCTCGAAACCGTCTTTGCGCGGCAGCATGACATCGAGGATGATCAGGTCGTAATCGTTAAGCTGTGTCTGCTCTAAAGCCTGCTCGCCGTCACGGGCGATGTCAACCGCGTATGCTTCTTCTCGCAGCCCCTTGGCGAGCATTCTGGCCGCATCCGGCTCATCTTCGACCAGTAAAATCCGCACCTTTCGCTTCCCCTGCCTGTCATGTAGTCAACTGCCATGAGATGTTAACTCTACTCCGAGGTTCTCATGCAAACAGCAGAGCAACCCGCGCGAAAACAATTTTACTATCTTTACCTGTCTCCGGGCACGGCAATGCTCGAAGCACTTCACACCGCACCGGATACCGTGGCAGGAGCGCAGTTTATTACGCAACCAATGGCGGCCAAAATAATTTTCGCGGCACGACCGGAGCGGCTATGCATTGACGCGCGCATCGAGAGACTCTCGCACCTTGCGCGCCAGCGCATTCGGCGTGAACGGCTTTTCGATAAAGGCCATGCCCTCATCGAGCACGCCGTGATGGACGATAGCGTCATCCGTATAGCCGGACATGTAGAGCACGCGCATCTCGGGTCGCAGCGGCATCAAACGCTCCGCCAGTTCGCGCCCGCTCATGTGCGGCATCACCACGTCGGTGAGCATCAAGTGAATAGGCCCCGGATGTTTCTCGCAGACATCCAACGCCTCGCTGCCGTGGCTTGATTCCAGCACATGATAGCCGCTCATCCGCAGAATCTCGTGCGTCATGTCGCGCACTATCTCCTCATCTTCTACCAGCAACACCGTCTCCGTGCCGCAGGGCGTGTCGTCATGACTACTGCTCGCCTCAAGTTTTTCGACGACCTTATCCGTGCGCGGCAGGTATACCTTAAAAGTAGTGCCGCGCCCCTCTTCGCTATACACCCAGATGTTGCCGCCCGATTGCTTGACGATGCCGTAGACGGTCGAGAGACCCAGACCCGTTCCCTTGCCGACCTCTTTCGTCGTAAAGAACGGTTCGAATATTCGCTTCTGCGTGGCATCGTCCATTCCGCACCCGGTATCGCTGACCGCGAGCATGACATACCACCCCGGAGCCACCGAGACGTGG
>DASPJG010000017.1:0-3313 GCA_035628755.1 Pyrinomonadaceae bacterium | reverse complement strand
CTAGACTAATTTTAGTTTGAGTCGAAGCCGCCTCATGTGCTCTTCGGCAGGACGAGCCGCTCCCAGTTACTTCTCGTCACCAAGACTTGCCCTGACTCCAACAAGTTTCGTTTGAGCGCGCCGATTTGTGTTCGCTCGAAGCCGCCGCGTGTCATCTTCAAGACAGGGGATTCATGGTTTCTATGTCCGGGTCAACGCCTTCGTCGGATTCTGATCGTGCGGAAAACACTATTGCGCCGGTTTTTCAATTGCCGCTCGCCTCGATGGTGCGCGCGCTGTGCAAAGCCGCAACGACCGGCTCAGACATGCTCTACGATGTCATGCTGAAACTCGCCCTGATGGTTGATGCGACGGCGCAGACTTACGGGCTTGCCACCTTCGCGCAAAAATCGGGCGAGCGTCCGCATCTCAAATGGGTCGAGGGACTCGATCAGGACGAGATCGCGGAGGCCGAGTCGCAGGTGGCTTTGACGCTTGCGAGAACGACCGCCGTCGCGGAGATGAAGGCGGGCGACCACGCCATCTGCCTGGTGCTCGCCGTGCCGACAGAGCGGCGCGAAGGCGTCGCCATCTACGGACGCTGCGTGCGGCCTCTGTCGGAGCGGCAGGCGAAGGAACTCAAAATCCTCTGCGACGTGGCACAACTCGCGCACGCGCACGCGCTCCTCAGCGAAGCGGTGCAGCCACGGCCACAGACATCGATCAACGCGCCCTCCGTCGCCACGGCTACCTTACCGGGGATGGTCTTCGTCAGCCGGCGCATGTCGGAACTGGCGCGCGCCGTCGAACGCGTCAAGGACTCCGACTCGACCGTGCTGGTCACGGGTGAGTCGGGCACGGGCAAGGAACTCGTCGCGCGCGCGATACATCGTCTGAGTCGCCGTTCGCAGGCCGCGTTCATTCCGTTCAACTGCACGGCTGCGCCCGCCGAGTTGATCGAGAGCCTGCTGTTCGGTCATCGCAAGGGAGCGTTCACGGGCGCGCACACGGATCACGACGGACTCATCCGCGCGGCTGAAGGCGGCACCCTGTTTCTCGACGAGATCGGCGATCTGCCGCTCGCGTTGCAGCCGAAACTGCTGCGCTTCCTGCAAGAAGGCGAAGTTCACACGCTCGGCGAACGCGCGCCGCGACGGGTGAACGTGCGCGTCGTGGCGGCGACACACAAGGACTTGCCGCGCGCCGTCAGCGAAGACCGCTTCCGCGAAGATTTGTATTACCGCGTCGCCGCGCTGACGCTCGAAGTGCCTCCTTTGCGCGAACGCCCCGAAGACATCGCCGCCCTTATCTCTCACTACCTGACGCACTACGCGCGCCGCAACGACCGCGCCGTCGCCGGTATCACTGCGGAGGCGATTCACGTCCTGCAAAATTATTCCTGGCCCGGTAACGTGCGCGAACTCGCCGCCGAGATCGAGCGGCTCGTGCTCTACACGGACGAGGGAACTTCCATCAGCACCGATCTCATCAGCCCGCGCATCAGCCCTTCGCGCGTCTCCGCCGCTTCCGACGCTCCGGGCGCGCCCGCCCACCTCGAAAACATGCTCGACGATTTTGAACGGCGCGTGATTACCGAAACGCTTCGCCTGCACGACTACAACGTGGCGCGCGCCGCCACCGCCCTCGGCCTCGGCTCGCGCCAGACGCTCTACAAAAAACTCAAGCGGCTCGCCATCAACGTCGGCGATTTTCTACAGGATGAACAACAGCCCGGCCTGCAACTTCGCGCAGAGAGAAATTAAAAAGGCAGTCAGTTGTCCGCGGTCAGTTGTCAGTTGCAAGTGCCCGACAACTCGACGCCTGAAGGCGACCACGCGTGATGAACGGCGAACAATTGACCACTGATCACGGACAACCGGCCACGGATAAACCCTATGTTCCTCGCATACATCCTCTGTTTCGCCGTCGCGATGCTGATACACGAGTTGGGTCATTTGGTGGCGGCGCGCGCGTGCGGTGTCGGCGCGACGGAACTGGGACTCGGTTGGGGGCGAAAAGTCTATGGCTTCAAGCGCGGCGGAGTTGAGTACAAACTGCACGCGCTGCCGATTGGCGCATACGTCCGTCTCGACATGGCGGGGTTGCAGACGAGGCCGCTCAGCCAGCAAGTGCTGGTGCTCTTGGCGGGCATCATCGTGAACCTGTGCGCCGCGTCGCTCGCAAGCGGGACGATCTTCGGCGCGATGAACTACTTGCTGGCGGCGACGAACTTGCTGCCGTTTTATCAACAGGACGGTTGGAAGTGCGGCATGGTGTTGATGCGCGCGTTGATGCGGCGGCGGAGCGCGCTGGTCGAGTGGACGTTCACCATCGCGGGCGGCGGCGCGAGCCTCGCCCTGTTAATCGCGCTGGTGTTGCAGGGTTTGTGAAGAACGATGCGCTCCTTAAGGACTGAGTTGGCGATGAATTTGAGCGACGTGGAGGACGCTTGCGGCGATGAGAGGTCTTGAAAAAGTCGGCGACGCTGTTTGGCCGGTGACTCTTGCCGCAGGCGACAGCGCGGGCGCATGGGCATCGTTTCTCTCGACGCGGCGGCTGCTCGTTTTCGTCCTCTTCGCCGCCATTTTCACCCTGACGGCAGGGCAGATCACCGACCCCGATTTCTGGTGGCACCTGCGCACCGGCCAACTCATCTTTGAGACGCGCGCCATCCCGCACACGGATATTTTCTCGTTCACCGCGCAGGGCAAAGAGTGGGTCACGCACGAATGGCTCGCGGAGGTTTTGATCTACGCGGTTTACAAGTGGTCGGGTTGGGGCGGGCTGGTGGTCTCGTTCTCGCTCTTGATGACCGCCGCGCTGTGGGTCGCGTACAGGCGCGCGGCGGTGGTCGCGCCGCACCCGTATGTGGCGGGCGCGTCGCTGCTCGTCGGCGCGCTGGCGACCGCGCCGATGTGGGGCGTGCGCCCGCAGATGATCTCGTTTCTCTTTACGAGCATCTACGTCGCAGTGCTCGGCGACTACGCGCGGGGCGGCGGGGCTAAAAATTTGTGGCGGCTCGTGCCGCTCATGCTCGTGTGGGTGAACATGCACGGCGGTTACGCGTTGGGACTCGCGCTCGTCGGGCTGACGGGCGCGGGCGTCGTGCTCGATGAGTTGATGGGAGAGCGGCGGGAGCGGCGTTTGTTATGCAAGCTGCGACCGCTGCTTTTGTTGTTTGCGGCGTGCGTGCTGGTCGTACCGCTGAATCCGAACGGCCTGCGGATGTTCTCCTACCCGTTCGAGACGCTCAACTCACACGCGATGCACGCGTACATTGACGAGTGGTTCACGCCGAATTTCCACCTCATCATCAGCCAGCCGTTCGCGCTCC
>DASPJG010000016.1:0-2067 GCA_035628755.1 Pyrinomonadaceae bacterium | reverse complement strand
CTTCTCTTCGCCCAAGAGACGGTGCGTGTATTCGTGATCCCTAATCGTGCTCGGGAACCGCCCCGTGAAGAATGTATTGAGGTACGACGGGACAGTGTTGGCCGAGCGCGGGAAGGTCACCTTGATCTCGACCCTCCCCATTTCCTGTAGCCAGAGGAGCTGCCGCGGGCTGATCCCGTACCAGTTGCTGAAAGCGGCCTCGTCCTTCAGATAGGGGTTTATTCCCACGACTACCTTTCGGAAGAAAGGTACGAGCGCCCAGATGGGGCAGTACGGCTCCAGCGATGTCGTGTATGGCCCCACCAGTTCAAACTCCGGGTAAAAGTCTTTCAGCGAAAACTCGGGCGAACCACCCGCCACGCCTTCAGAAAGCTCTTTGGCGCGGATGGCCTCGCGCTCTTTCCAACGCTTCAGTTGTGCGCTGTTCATGAGTTTAAATTCCTGTAGCCCTACATCCGGGGGGGCGAGCATTGGTACGGTGTTCGGGGCCGGGCGTGAGCCTCTACAAGAGTTGTTCACGATACCCTGAGGGCGGCGCGTTGCGCTCAGGGCTTATAATGATGACCATGCCAAGAGCGAAGGCTCTGCCGATCAACTGCGCTGCGCGCAACGCCGTCTGGGTCTACCCGCGCGTCGCCCCTCCGCGATTCCCCCGAGCGCCCGCGATAGTCGAGACAACTCGCTCCCACGAGATGCCTACCATCACCGAGCTGCCCGACGGGTCGGACATCGCTGTCGAGTTGTACGGGGGCGCGTGCGCGCTCAGGCTCGACGGCGAGAACCGCCGCGTCTACGTCCGCCGCTTCCACTACGCCGGCTTCACAACGCAGGGGGAGGCGCGCCAAGCCTTCTTCGATCTCTGGCGCGAGGTGGAGCGGCTCGGGTCGGCCGAGGAGGTCGAGCGCGCGGCCGACGGGTGGCTGGAACGTCAAGGTTGAGGCCCGGCGGTGATTCTAGTCTGAGTGAACGATGAAGAAAGCAGCGCTGATAGTCGTAGCCGCAATCGGACTCGTCGCCGGGGTCTTCATGTGGTTGCGTAACGAGGACGCCGTTGCCACCTCGGCCGCCCGGCCGTGGCCGGGGGGGATGGGGAAGCTCGACGCGGCCGCCGCTCGGTGGCCGAAGCTTCAGGCCAACAGCGCGTCCGTGAAGCTGACGGCGCTCGCCGACGCGTTGCCGAAGGACGGAGCCGTCGACGATTTTGTGGCGCGCGAGATCACGCGGGGCGAACTCACCATCGGCGAGCCGCCGGCGCTCCCCGACGTCTCCGCGATCCGCGAGCTGCTGCTGAGCGAGCCGGTCGTCTGGGAAAGCGATGACGGAATTGGCGGCGGCAACGAAGCGAATGCGAGGCGCACGATGCAGTTGACAGTGGCGCGGGCGCTGATCGCGAGCGCGCTCTCGCGAGCGCGCGCAAACGATCCGGCGGCCTGGGACGACCTGCACGCCGTGTGGAAGCTCGCCCGCACGCTGGACGGGCACCCGCAGATGATGGCGCAGACGGCCGCCTTGTCGATGGCCCGGATGATCAACGCTGTCGCGTGGAAGATGCCGCTGCCCGCGCCGGCGTGGCTCGGCGAGTTGCAGGCGCGCGACGACGTGCTGCCGCTGCTCGAAGCGTTTCAGCATCAGACGGCGTCTTACTGGGAGGACGGCGCGCAGTGGTTTCCGACGAAATGGCTCGCGGCATCGATCGAACACGATCGCCTGATCGCCGAAGAGCTGTCCGACCTCACCCGGTGTGACGTGAACGCGCCCGTGAATGAGCTGGGGACTGACCTGACATCCGTCTGGCGCCGCGCATTCCGCTACCGCGCCGAGCGCGAGGCGACGGCCAACGCGCTGCGCGCGCGCGAGGGGAAGCCGATCGAAACCGGCTCGCGCTGCGACGACGGCGGGTGGGCGTTCGACGGGACGACGCTGCGCTTCAGCCGCGAGATCGGAACGGCCGCGCCGGACAGGCCGATGCCGCTGGTGCTGCGGGTCAAGCAGGCTATGTTGCAAAAATAGGGTTTCGGCTATTATCGCTCCCACGTGTGGACTCGCCGCGGCACTTGCGATCAGCCC
>DASPJG010000015.1:0-7756 GCA_035628755.1 Pyrinomonadaceae bacterium | reverse complement strand
GCCCGGCACGCTCTTGATGATCGCATCGAGACGATGCCGCTGCGCTTCGACTTCCGCCGCCAGCCGCGCCTTCTCGCCTTCGGCGCGCACGCGCTCCGTGATGTCTTCGACGAGCGCGACGACGCCGTTGACCTGTCCTTCGGCATCGCGCAGAGGGGCGGTCGAGATGCTCACGTTGACCTGCGTGCCGTCCTTCCTGAGCCGCACCGTCTCGAAGGCTTTGAAGTCCGTGCCTGCGACGGCCTTCCGGTGGTTGCGCCGCAACTCTTCGAGTTTGTCGGGCGGGACGGTGGGCAGCATGCGCCCCAGCACGTCCGCTTCACTCCAGCCGTAAATGCGTTCGGCTGATTGGTTCCACATTTTGACGATGCCCTCCGGGTCGAGCGCGACGATGGCGAGCGGCGAGGCGTGAATGATGGCTTCGAGCGTCTGGTTGTTTTCGCGCAGTTCGGTGAGGGTGGCCTGCATCTCGCGCTGTCGCAAGCCGACCTCGCCCGCCAGTTTGGTCAGGTCGTGGTGCTGGCTGTCGAGTTCCGACTGCAAAGCCTCGCGCGTGCGTTTCGTCTCGATCAAATTGGCGACGCGCGCCAGCAGTTCTTCACCCACGAAGGGCTTCATCAAGTAATCCTGCACGCCCGCGCGCAGCAATTCGATGCGCAACTCCTCGTCGGCCTTCGCCGTCAACATGCAGACGGGCACGCTCGCCAGTTCCGCGTGCGCGCGCAACTCCGCGACGAACTGTTCGCCGCTCATCTCCGGCATCGACACGTCGCAGAGGATGAGGTCGGGTCGCACGTCGCGCGCGCGCCGAACGCCCTCGCGCCCGTCGAACGCGCTCGCCACGCGATACTGCGCGCCGAGTTGCTCCGAGATAAAGCGGTTCAATTCCCGATTGCTTTCAACCACCAGCACGAGCGGGATGCCGGGGTCAGGCAGGGATGTGTGGCCGGGAACGCGGATCATGCTTTACACCTCTGGAACGTTTATGACGGCGGCGTGCTTCACCTTAAAGATTTCGCGAGGATTAGTTTCAAGGCTGAAATCGAAGAGGACACCACAAGGAGCTGCGATAGATAGGAAGACGCCTTGCACGCTGCAAAAGCTAAACTCTTCGGCATATCAAGTCAAGACAGGCGCGCTTCGGCGCGCACGACTCCCGGCTTTTCCACGCGGCGTCGCCTCTGCTAGTCTCTTCCTACCAGAAAAAATCAGTCGAGGTGAAATCAACTTTGTATCCGGCAGGCAACCTGTTTATCCCCGCCCCGCACGGCAAACTCGAAGCGATCCTGAAAGAGCCGGGCGAGGGCGTCGCGCGTCGCGGCGTCGCGCTCGTTTTGCACCCGCACCCGCTGCACGGCGGCACGATGCACAACAAAGTGGTCTTCCGCGCCGCCCGCGCCTTAAACGAGGCGGGGCTCGTCACGCTCCGCAAGAACTTTCGCGGCGTCGGCCAGACGACGGGCACGCACGACCACGGGGGCGGCGAAGCCGACGACGCGCGGCTCGCGCTCGACTATCTCGTCGCACACTACCCGGACGCGCCGCTGCTCGTCGCGGGCTTCTCCTTCGGCTCGCGCATCGCACTGGAGACGGGCATCGCAGACGAACGCGCGCGCGCCCTCGTCGCCATCGGCACGCCCGTCAACATGTACGACTTTTCGTTTCTCAAAAACTGCCGCAAGCCCGTCCTCTTCGTCCACGGCGAGCGCGACGAGTTCGGCGACGTTGCCAAACTTCAAGCCCTCGCCGCCGAACTTCCCGCCGAGGCGCACGCACGCGTCCAGATCATCCCCGCCGCCGGACACTTCTTCGATAACCAGCTCGACGAGTTGAGCCGCGTGATCAGAGAGTGGGCGGAAGAGACGATGAAGTAGGAACGCGGAAGTAAAAGCCGATGGCTTTACGTTCCGCGTTCCCGTTGCATCCTCAAACTTGCAACGCTTTCCAACGCCCGCGCCGGAAGAAGACTATCGCGAGAATAGTCAGCAGCGTCTCGGCGATGGGGATCGCCCAGAACACCCCGTTCGCGCCGAGGTCGAAATAGATGGCGAGCGCGTAGGCGAGCGGGATTTGAAAGAGCCAGTAGCAGAAGAGGTTGATGAAAGTCGGCGTCAGGGTGTCGCCCGCGCCGTTGAACGCCTGCACCATCACCATGCCGTAGCCGTAGAAGACGAAGCCATAGCTGATGATGCGCAAGGACGTGACGCCGTAAGCGATGACGCTCGCGTCCGTCGTGAAGATGCCGATGATCGGCTCGGTGAAAATGACGAAGACGAGCGCGACCACGGCGAGAAAAATCACGTTGCTCCAACCCGCGAACATGACGGAACGCTCCGCGCGCTCTGGTTTCCCCGCGCCGAGATTCTGCCCGACGAGCGTGGCCGCCGCGTTGGACATGCCCCACGAGGGGAGCATCGCGAAGATGAGAATCCTGAGCGAGAGCGTGTAGCCCGCCAGCGCGGAACTGCCGAACAGCGCGATGATGCGCGTCAGCCCCAGCCAACTCGCCGTCGCCACCAGAAACTGAAACATCCCGCCCACGGAGATGCGCAGCAGTTTCAGCATCACCGGCACGTCGAGCCGCAGGTGTTCGCGCCTGACCCGGATGCGGCTGCGCCCGCTGAGTAAAACCCAGAGTTGGAAGACGACGCCCGTGCCGCGCCCGATGGTCGTGGCGATGGCCGAACCCGTCACGCCGAGTTCGGGGAAGGGGCCGAGGCCGAAGATGAAGCACGGGTCGAGGATGATGTTGACGATGTTGGCGAGCCAGAGCGCGCGCATCGCCGTCGCCGCGTCGCCCGCCCCGCGAAAGATCGCGTTGATGAGAAACAGCAACAGGATACAGACGTTGCCGCCGAGGATGATCGCGGCGTAGGTTGATCCTATCTGGATAACTCCCGCCTCCGCGCCCATGAGCCTCAGGAGCGCGGGCGCAAACGCCAGCCCCGCGACGGCGAGCGGCAGCGACGTGAGCACGCCGATGATGATCGCCTGCACGGCGGCCACCGCCGCGCCCGGCTCGTCTTTTTCGCCCGTGCGGCGGGCGACCAGAGCGGTCGTCGCCATGCTCAGGCCGATGGCGATGCCGAACACGATGGTCAGTATGGACTCGGTGAGGCCGACGGTGGCAATCGCTTCCGCGCCGAGCCGCGCCACGTAAAAGACGTTGACGATGCCGAACAGCGACTCCATCATCATCTCCAGAATCATCGGCACGGACAGGAGCAGGATGGCGCGCCCGATGCTGCCTTCCGTGAAATCCTGCTGCGAGCCGAGCAGGGCTTCGCGCAGCAATGAGATAGTTTTTTTGAGACTCATGGCAGTTTATTCGCTTAAAATTAACCGTGGCTAAAAGCACGCACCGCAGAGACGCGACAAAGACGCAGAGCGGGCGCAGAGGAAAAGGACGAAAAGCGGAACGATGAATGATGAAGACTACGGCGCTCAGGCGAGTTGGCCGCTGTCATTCGTCACTCATCGTTCGTCTCTCATCGGTTTTTCCCCTGCGCCCGTCTGCGCATTCTCTGGTCTCTGCGGTGAATTCGGCTGCCGCCGCTCCAACCGGAAAGTTATCTAACGATTGTCGGCGCGCGCAGGTTTCAGTTTTTAATCTTCCGTGTAGAGGCGGTTAATCACGTCGCGGTATTTTTCATCCACGACGCGGCGTTTGACCTTGAGCGTGGGCGTGAGTTCGCCGCCCTCGATGGTGAGTTCGCGTTCGAGGAGCGCGATGCGTTTGACGCGCTCATACTGGGAGAGGTCGGCGCAGAGGGCGTCCACCTGTCGCTGCATGAGATCGAGTATGCGCTCGTTGCGGCACAATTCCGCAGGGCTCGTCCCGGCATCGCGGATGCCTTTGTGCTGCGTGTAGGCGCGCAGTTGCTCCCAGTCGGGGACGATGAGCGCGGCCGGGTACTTGCGCCCGTGGCCGATGAGCACGACCTGATTGACGAAGCGCGACCCCTTGATGCGCGCCTCGATGGCGGACGGCGCGATGTACTTGCCGCCGGAAGTTTTGAACAACTCTTTTTTGCGATCCGTGATCTTCAGGAAGCCGTCCGCGTCTAAGAGGCCGATGTCGCCCGTCTTGAACCAGCCGTCGTCGGTGAACACGGCGCGCGTCTCGGCGGGCTTCTTGTAGTAGCCGCGCATGATGTTGGGGCCGCGCGTTTCGATCTCGCCGTCAGACGCGATACGCACCTCGACGTTTTTGATCGGGCGGCCAACCGTGCCGATGCGGTTGTCTTCCAGCGTGCCCGCAGAGATGACGGGCGAGGTTTCCGTCAACCCGTAGCCCTGCACGATGGGCAGCCCCGCGCCCAGAAAGATGTAGCCGATCTCATCCGGCAACGCCGCGCCGCCCGACACGAACAGGCGCATCCGCCCGCCCACGCCCTCGCGCCACTTCGAAAAGACGAGACGCAGGGCGAGGTCGTGCTTCAACTGTAGAAGCGGCGGCATCGGCTTCCCGCGCGCGACCGTCAACTGCGCCCACTGTTTCCCGACGCCGACCGCCCACGCCAGCATCCCGGCTTTCACTTTCCCCCCGGCGGCGGCCTTCTCCTGAATGCGCGCGTAAATTTTTTCAAACAGGCGCGGCACGCAGAGCATCACCGTCGGACGCACCTCGCGCATGTTGTCGCCGATCTTCTCCAGCGACTCCGCGTAGAAGACGGTCATGCCGTGATGGATGTACATGTACATGCCGAGCCGCTCGAAGACGTGCGAGAGCGGGAGCACGGAGAGCGCAACGTCCGTTTCGTTGAACGCGAGGTGGCCGGAACTGTCAATCAGATTTGTGACGAGGTTGGCGTGCGTGAGCATGACGCCCTTCGGTTCGCCCGTCGTGCCGGAGGTGTAGATGATCGTCGCAAGGTCTGTAGCGGAGACGGAGCGCGCGAGTTCGTTGATTAACTCCGGTTGCTCTCTATGCAGCGCGCGCCCGCGTTCGATTAGCTCGTCGAGCGTCGTCGCGCCCACCTCCTGCGCGCCTTCCGGCTCGAAGAAGATGAGGTGTTCGAGCGTTTCGCAGCCGTCAATGGTCTCGAAAATGCGCTCGAACGAGGCGCGGCTGCGGACAAAGAGGACGCGCGCGCCCGAATCGTCGAGAATGTAGCGCACCTGCGGCGGGGCTTGCGTCGGGTAGATGGGCACGTCCACGATGCCCGCGAACTGGCAGCCCGCGTCGGTCAGAGTCCATTCGGGCGAACTCTCGGAGAGGATGGCGACGCGTTCGCCCCGCCGGAGGCCGAGCGCGTGCAGACCGCAGGCAATAGAGTGCGCGCGCTCGATCAAGTCGGCGGAAGAGATCGCGCGCCACTGGCCGTCGCGCTTGTAGTTGAGCGCGTCCGGTTTCGGATGGCGGCTGACGGCGTGCGTGAAAACTTCCGGGAGCGTCGTCGGCTCGTCCGGCGAGAGCGGCACGCGCGGCGGGTGCGGTATGGGGATAAACTCTTCCGCGCCGGTTGCGGGCATCTCCGTCTCTGTCGTGCTTCCAATGTGTACGGTCGAATCGGGGGTCATTTGCTGCTGTTCACTCCGTTGAGAAAAATGTCTAGCACCTGATCGGCCAGCGGCGCGAGTTTGTAGGCGCGCGGCGAGAGAATCCAGTTGGTCGCCATCTCGTCGAGCGCGCCGAAGAGAATTTTAGCGACCACTTTCGCGTTTAAGTCCGCGCGGAAGAGACCGGCGCGCTGCCCCTCTTCGAGCGTCTCGCGGATGAGGCGCAGGTATTCGGCGAGACCGGCGGCGGAAAACTCCTCCATGAACTTCGTCGAGCCGCGCAGTTCGACCTGAAAGACGACGGCCAGATCGCGATCCGCGCCGAGCCGTTCAAGATGCAGGCGCGCGATGCGCCGCAACTTCTCGCGCGGGTCGTCGAGCGCAGCCGTCTCGGCGCGCGCGGCGGCGATGGCATCATTAACGCCGCGCTCGAAGATAGAGCGCAGGATTTCCTCTTTGCTCTTGAAGTAGAGATAGACCGTGCCATCGGCGACGCCCGCGATGCGCGCCACGTCGGCCACCTTCGAGTTGAAGTAGCCGCTCTCGGCAAAGACTTTCGTCGCGGCGCGCAGAATGGCCTCGCGCTTGTCGGGGACGGCGGCGCGCGGCGACGAGTTTTCGGAACGTGCGGAACGCATTCGGGGGACAACTCCGGGTCGTTTATTTGAACGCTTTAATGACTGGCTATTCATTCATCGGCTCGAATGACAGCCTAGCAGAGGATGATAAAAAGGGGAAAGCGAAGGAGCGCGGGAACCCTACCGGTTTACCATCGAGAGCATCCGAAAGCGCGCGCCAACGCAGGCGCGGGCGACACGCCGGGAGATGAAACAAGGCATCCGTCACCTCATATTTGAGATTTGAAAACGCTTTCCCCGCGCCTCCCGGTGCGCGCGCCCCGCCCATCCGGCGAACGCTTCGGCCTTTCCCTCCCGCCCTCTCATCTCCGCGTCAGATTTTCTTCGCGCTCCTCGTCCGCTTCGCCCGCGTCGGTGAGCGTGAGACGACCGTCGCCGGATGTGGCGAGGCGCAACTCCGCGCCGCGCAAGTTGAGGTCGCGTTGCGGGAAGGGGATTTCGATGTTGGCCTCTTTGAAGAGACGCCAGATGCGATAGTTGATGTCGCTTTTGATCTGCGGATGACGGCGCGGCCTGTCCGTCCAGACGAGCAGGCGAAAATCGAGCGACGATTCGCCGAAACCCAAAAACTGCACGTTCGGCTTCGGGTCGGGCAGCACATGTGTGATGCCTTCGGCGGCGCGCAGAAGAGTGTCCGTAACGAGGTCAACGTCCGAGTCGTAAGAGACGCCGATGGGCACGCTGATGCGCGAGCGGCGGTCGGCGTAAGACCAGTTGACGAGGTTGTCGTTGACGAGTTTCGAGTTAGGGACGATGACCGTGATGCGGTCGTTCGTCAGCACGGAGGTCGTGCGCAGGTTGATGCTCTGCACGCGCCCCTCGGTGATCCTGCTGTCCGGCCCCGTGATCGTGACCCAGTCGCCGATGCGCGCGGGGCGTTCGAAGAGCAGGATGAAACCGGAGGCGATGTCGCCCGCGATGAACTGCAAGCCGAAGCCGATGCCGACCGAGAGCGCGGTGAAGATCACGGCCACCGAAGTGAAATTCGCGTTCAGCCCGACGCTCGCGGCGAGGATGATGCCGATGGTGATGATGACGTAGTGTGTGAGCCTGAGCAGCGTGAACTGCAAGCCCGGATCGAGGTGCGTGCGCGCCGCGAGCCGACTTTCCAGCAGCCTGCGCAGCGTGCGCGAGACGACCCACGCCGCCAGCAGAATGAGCACTCCCAGAATGAGCGACGCGACGGAGATTTTGAGCGTGTCGCCGATCTCAAGTTTCTGGTTCAGGTAGTTGTTCCAGAAACGGATCAGCCAGTTGACGCTGCCCTCCGGCGGCGGAGCGGTCGTGGTGGTAGTCGTGGTTTGCACCACTGCCTGCGGATCGGGCGTCGGCGCTGCTTGCGCCTGCCACAGCCACAGGTTGAACAGGAGCGTCTGCCCCGCCGTCGCCGCCTGCGCCGCACGCCCCGCTATCGCCTCGCACATCAACGCGAACATCATGTCACCCTCCCCGCTTGTCACCGTGCGGCGACCTCCTGCGCGCCGCCGCACCGCCAACCCTCGGACAAAAAGCCGCCCGTGCTCTCTGGCAAGCGGGGGCGGCTCGAACGTGAAACTCAAAACTGAACGGAGGCTGAGGGACTCGAACCCCCAAGCGCTTTCGCGCGGCAGTTTTCA
>DASPJG010000014.1:0-4443 GCA_035628755.1 Pyrinomonadaceae bacterium | reverse complement strand
CGTGCCTTCCGGCAGCGTCTCGGTGGGATGCGAGTGAAGATAATCGGATTGATCCGCGTCGAGGATGAGCGTGTGCCCCCACGCGCCGAGGTACGGCTCAAGGTCGCGCACAGGTTCGCCCGTCAGCGCGTCCGCGAGGCTGTACTTGAGCCGGACGAACGCCCCGGCCACGAGTTCCCCGCCGCCCCACTCCAGATTGATCTTCATGCCGTCAACCGTCTTTGTGAGAGACGTATCGGGCACGAGCGCGGCGGCGATTGCCCTGCGCGGCGCGCGATAATTGGCCGTCGTGAGCGAGCGGTGCAACACCTGTAGAGTGCCCCCGGCGGGGAAGAAATCGGAGTGAAGTTTGTAGAGTCCGGGGCGCGGCAAGCGCGTCTCCACTTTGAAGCTGCCGTCCGCGTCAAGCTCCGGGTGGATGTGCTGGTAGTGGTTCATGTCCTCGCTGACGATAAAGAGGTGAAACAGCTTCTCGTGGTTCAACACGAAGTCGCGCACGCGCGCGCCCGTCTCCGGGTGCGTGACGACGAAATTCAGGCGCACGCGCTCGCCCGCCTTCGGAGCGCGCGGCGACGGCGTGACCGCAAGCCGGTACGCGCCGCGCACGGAAGGGCGCACCGTCGTGAGCGGCATCTCGCACTTGGGGCAGACGCCCTCCTGCGCCTGCCGCACTTCGGGGTGCATCAGGCAGGTGAACTCGTAAGTCGGAGCCAGCCCCTCCAACGCGCGCACGCGCGCCGCGATGGCCTCGGCGTTTTGATCGTTTGGCGTTGACAAAGAATGCGCCGCTTGTGGCCGGTCGTGCTTGCCGAGCGCGACCAACTTCATGTTGCACTTGTGGCAACTGCCGGGCTTGGATGAGGTCACCTCCGCGTGCATCGGGCAGGCGTAAATCGCCGTTGCCCGCTGCGGCGGTGGCTGCGCCTCCTGCGTCGTGCCGGTAGCGTTGACGTGCGCGAGGCCGAGGCAGGCCGCGGCCAGCAACAGGCGTAGAGCGCGCGACAGGCTTTGCTCACTGCGGTTTGAGTTCATAAGGCTGCTAAACGTTTCGGATGAAAATAAAAACCCTCGCCGCCGCCGCAGGCACAGAGAGTCGAGGGCGTTTTCCTCCGTGCAAACTCCGTGTTCTCCGTGCCTGCGGGGCGAAGGTTTTAACGCCCGTTCGTCGTCTGATTGCGACCCGCCCTATTGCGCGAAGCGGCTCGCGGGCACTTCAAAGTCGTAGGTCTCGCCGTGGCTCAGGTATTTCACGCGGTCGGAGAACCCGGCGGCCTCGACGGCGCGCTTGAAGTCTTCGAGCGGCGACTGGAAAACTTCATAATCGTTGTAGTGGATCGGGATCACCTCGCGCGGGTTGATCATGCGAATCGCTTCGACGCCCTGCTCGGCGTCCATCGTCAGAAGGATGCCCATGATGCGCGTGCCGCCGAGGTGAAACAGCGCGAGGTCTATGTCCGGGTAACGCTTCGGGATTTCGTTGAGGTCGTCGTGGACGAGCGTGTCGCCGGTGATGTAGAGGCGCAGGGTCGTGCGCTGCCCCGTCGCGCTCTGGAATTCGAGCATGCTGCCCATGACGGGCGGGAGGAACAGGTCAACCATCGTCGGGCCGTGTTTGCCCGGCATCGAAGTGACGCGCACGCTCGCGCCGTTCTTTTCCGCCACCACCGAGTCCCACGTGTCGAGCGCGACGGGCGCGGTGAAGCCTTTCTCTCTGAGATTGGTCGCCGCGTGCTCGGTGGTGATGATGGGCAAATCTTTTTGCAGGCGTTCCTCGACGATGCGGTCGAAATGGTCGCCGTGGTAGTGCGAGAGCACGCAGAAGTCAATCGGCGGCAACTGTTCGAGTTCGATGGCCGGGTTGGTCAGGCGTTCGGCGGTCAGGCCGTAGCCGAGATGCACGTGGTCGCCCGCGTGCAGGAAGTTCGGGTCGGTCAGGATGGTGAAGCCCGCGTAACGCAAAATCACCGTCGCCGTCCCGACGAAGAAGATCGAGCCGCCACCGAAATCGGGACTCGCGCCGCCCGCCACGGCGTCGGCGGAAGAAGCCAGCGTCAACTTTGTCTCTTTGCTCATCAGTTCCCCCTTATGAAAAAGGGACGGGCGCGGAGGGATGAACCGGAACAGTTCAAGTCTACCAACCTGAATGCTTCTCTCATTCATCCCACGGCGCGCGTCCCTGCCTTTACACCAAATTCATCGGCACGGGGTTCTTCGGGTCTACGGTGTAGTCGTAGAAGCCGCGCCCGGATTTGCGCCCGTAGAGTCCGGCCAGCACCATGCGCTTGAGGAGCGGCGGCGGCGCGAAACGCTTTTCGCGAAATTCGTTGAACATGATCTCGGCGATGTAGTAGGTGGTGTCGAGGCCGACGAAATCGCCGAGCGTGAGCGGCCCCATCGGGTAGCCGCAGCCGAGTTTCATCGCATTGTCGATGTCCACAATCGAGCCGACGCCCTCTTCGAGCGCGCGGATGGAATCGAGCATGTAGGGCACGAGCAGGCGGTTGACGATGAAGCCCGTCTTATCGCTCGCGCGCACGGGAACTTTGCCGAGCCGCTTGCCGAAATCAACCGCCGTCTCATAGACCGCTTCGTCCGTCAGGATCGTTTTGACGACTTCGACGAGTTTCATGATCGGCACGGGGTTGAAGAAGTGGAGGCCGACGAAACGCTTCTGGCGTTCGACGGAGGTGGCCGTCATCATCTCCGTGATCGAGAGCGAGGAGGTGTTGGAGGCGAAGATGGTTTCGGGTTTGCAGAGTTCGTCGAGTTGCCGGTAGGTGTCGCGCTTGGTGTCTAGGTTTTCGATGATGGCTTCGATGATGATGTCGCAATCGGCGAGGGCGGCAAACTCGGTCGTGCCGCTCAGGCGGCCACGAATCTCTCGCTGCTGGTCTGCGCTGATCGCGCCCTTCTCGGCAAACTTGGCGAGCGATTTTTCGATCCCTTTGAAGCCGCGCTCGCAGAGTTCGTTCGTGACTTCGCGGACGACCACCTCGAAACCGGCGGTGGCGGCGGTCTGCGCGATCCCCGAACCCATCAGGCCGCAGCCGAGCACGCCTACTTTTTTGATGTCCATTCTTTTTTTAACTCTCCTGTCTTCAAATTTTTATCACACGATAATTTTGCGTCTCAGTTGCGCGGCGACGGCGTCTCCGCTCCCGTCGCCGTGGGCGCGGGCGCGGCGGCATCGGGCGCGTCGGTCTCTTCCTTCATGCCGATGCCGTAACGCTCGCCCTCGGCCTTGACCCACTCGTCGGAACGTTTCTCCCACGCCTCGAAGTCAGCGGCGAGTTGGCCGAGTTGTTGCCGCACGTGTTCGCGCTCCCGTTCCTCTTCGCTGAGAAGGGCGAGCGCGTGTGCGCGCGCGATCAATTGTTTGAGTTCGAGGCGTAGTTGGTCGGGCTGCGTGTCGAGGGGCGCGACGCGGTCGAGTTGTTCGATGGCGCGGGTGGCCGCTTGCTCGTCGCCCTGATTGAAGGCCGCGATAAACCCGGCCTGACCCGCGTTGATGCCGTCCACGTAACTGACGCTCTCGCGGATGCTGCCCATGTTGCGCGCGACCTGCCCGAAACTGACGACGACGAGGACGAGCGCAGCGATCTGTAAGACATGCCAGAGGACGGCCACGCTCGCGCGCTGCCCCGGTCGTTTGTAGCCGACGAAGAGCGCGAGGAGCGCGCCCGCGAGGAAGCCGCCGAGGTGCGCCGCGTTGTCTATGAAAGGGATGGTGTAGCCGATGAAGAGGTTGATCAGGATCGTCGGGATCATGCCCGTGCCGAAGGCGCGCTTGAAGCCTTCGGGCAGTTCGTGCCGGAACTTGATGCCGAACACGAAGAGCACGCCGATCAGACCGAAGAGCGCGCCCGACGCGCCCGCCGAAGGCCCGTCGCCGCCGCGAAACAGGAAACGCCCCAACGCGCCGCCGCGCATCCCCGACCCCGAAGCGAGATAACTCGCAACCACGCCCGCCACGCCCGTCGCGATCCAGAAGAAGACGAACCGCGCCGAGCCGTATAGTTTCTCCACGTAAGGGCCGAGGATGAACAGGCTGTACATGTTCACGAGCAGGTGAATCCAGCCGATGTGCAAAAAGACCGGCGTCACCAGCCGCCACCACTCGCCCGCGTTGATCAAAGAGTTGTACTTCGCCCCGTAGGCGCGCAGCACCTCGTGGTTCTCCGAGCCGCCCGGCGCGGCTGAATTCATCAACAGGAAAATGAAGACGTTGATGGCGAGAAAGACGAAGGTGAAGGTTGAAGGGCGCGTCAGCACGGCGCGGGCGAAGCGCATCGTCTCCGGGTCGGGGAGTGGCTGCACTGCCTCCTGTTGCTGCTGTTGCTGCGCCTGTGCCGCGCCCGCCGGAAAGCCGCACACCGCGCACGTGCTTTCGCCCGCCCCGATGAGCGCGCCACAGTTGCGGCACACGCTTGGCCGCCCCGCATA
>DASPJG010000013.1:0-2184 GCA_035628755.1 Pyrinomonadaceae bacterium | reverse complement strand
CGGCGTCTCTCTCTGTCCGGCAGGTCAAATTCCCGCCCGCCGACGGTGAAAAAGTTTTGCCGCGCGCCGCCGACAGGTGTTAAAGTGAGCCACACCATAGCGCACTCTAGCGTCGGCTCTCGCGCGACGGGCGCGCCCCTCTCAGCAATGGCAGAAGATGAAGACTAACAGTGGCCGCGAATATTGCCTGATCGTGGAAGGCCCGTACCTGACGGAATCCGAGGCCGAACACGCGCTGCGCGATCCGTTTCTGGAAGACTGGGTTGAGCAGACGGGCAAATTTCGCATACATAATCTGAAAGAGATCGAAGTTGTCCCCGGCGTCTCTCTCGGCATGCTCGGCGTGCGCCTGCTGGACGAAGAATTGTTCGAGATCGCGAGCCTTGACCCTGAACACCCGCTCACGGAACATAAGTCGAAGGGCGTCGCCGCAGCCCTCACGCGCCACGGCATGTTCGACGAAATCAGCGTCGAGCCGCGCGACGAGGAAGACCCGGGCGAAAGTTAAATCGGAAGACCACGGCAATTCGGTGTCCCGCGTTCAAAAGACGTTTTAGAAACAGGTATCTCCCGTCGTCCTTGTCTCTCACTCGTCGAGCGTGCGAGCAAGCTGATCCGCTGCCCGCACTTCTGATCCTTCCCCACCGACAGATTTAAATGATGTCCTTCCGCGAACTGATTTTCAGGCCGAACGGTGTTACACTTAGTTGTCTGACCAAACAATGAATAGTTTCTTGCACGGGCGCGTGAGCGTCGTCGTCGGCGATATAACGCTGCAAGCGACGGACGCTTTGGTGAACGCCGCGAACTCGACGCTGCTCGGCGGCGCGGGCGTTGACGGCGCGATACACCGCGCGGGCGGCGCGCAGATTCTCGAAGAGTGTCGCGCCATCCGAAACACGCGCTACCCGGAAGGGCTGCCGACGGGCGAGGCCGTGATCACGACGGGCGGGCGGCTTCCGGCGCGCTACGTCATACACACGGTCGGCCCCATCTGGGGGCAGCACGCGGGACGCGAGGCCGAACTGCTCGCCGCCTGCTACCGCAACTCGCTCGCGCTGGCCGTCGAACACGAACTCGCTTCGATAGCTTTCCCCGCCATCTCCACGGGGGCTTACGGCTACCCGCCGGAAGAGGCGGCGCAGGTCGCGTCGCGTGCGATTCGAGAATTTTTGACGAGGACAAGCGGCGAAGCTTCGGAGCAGCCGGAAGCGCGCCCCGCACTCGCAGAAGTCCGGCTCGTGTTTTTTTCGCCGTCGAGCGCGGAGATTTTTTTACGCAATCATAAATTTGAATAAGCCTTTGTGAGGGTGATCGAACAAGTGCAAAACAAGTTGGGGCGAGCGCTGCCCGAAACGTTAAGCGCGTTGGGGGAGTTGTCCTGGAATTACTGGTGGAGTTGGGCGGCGGACGGCGCGTCGGTCTTCCGCGATCTAGACCCGCAGGTGTGGGAAGAGTGCGAGTTGAACCCACGCTGCCTGCTTCTCGACGTGTCGGAGTATCGCCTGATGCAGATGGCGACCGACCCGCGCTATATTGAGCGCGTGCGCTTGCTCGGCGAGCGGTTCGCGCGCTACCTGAATCCGCAGACGAAGACGTGGGCGCGCGAGCACGCGCCGGAACTCACGCACGAAAATCCCGTCGCCTATTTTTGCGCCGAGTTCGGCGTCCACACTTCGCTGCCGCTCTATTCCGGCGGCCTCGGCATGCTGGCGGGCGATCATCTCAAATCCGCCAGCGACCTCGGCCTCCCGCTCATCGCCGTCGGGCTGCTCTATCATCACGGTTACTTTCGCCAACGCCTCCGCCGCGACGGTTGGCAGGAAGAACACTACGGCACGATCAACCCGGCCAAGCTTCCCATCCAACTCGTGAACGACGCGGAGACCGGCCAGCCGCTACGCGTCGAACTGGAAATACGCGGGCGGCTCGTGCGCTTTCAGGCGTGGCAGGTATTGGTCGGGCGCGTGAAGTTATATCTGCTCGACTCGAACCTCGAAGAGAACGATCACATTGATCGTCTCATCACGGGGCATCTCTACGGCGGCGACCGCGAGACGCGCTGCGTGCAGGAGATGGTGCTCGGGATCGCCGGGGTCAGGCTGCTGCGCAAACTCGGCATCGAACCGCACGTCTTCCATCTCAACGAAGGCCATTCCGCTTTCCTCACGCTCGAACTCACGC
>DASPJG010000012.1:0-3065 GCA_035628755.1 Pyrinomonadaceae bacterium | reverse complement strand
GCGCGGAGTCGTGTAGTGTGATCTGGCTGAAGTCGTGGCCGAAGCGCGGCTTCGTAAAGGCGCGCGCCTGCGCCTCAAGCGGTTGGCCGGGCGCACGCAGCACCCCTCCTTGCGCGTTGGATGGCACGGCGAAGGAATCTGCCTCACGGGCAACGCTGCGTTGCAAGTTCAGGTGTTTGCTGCTGCATCCATGACAATCTCCGGCGATGCCGGGCGATCCGCCGCAGGCGCACTTGCGTTGCAAGAGGCCGGGATGAGCCGGGGCGGAAGCGGCGTTGGTCGGAGGTTTCGACTTGGTTTCCAGAGGTGTATTCATGAACCCAGCCCCTCATAGATTGCCTGCGCCAGTTGGACGCCCGTGGTTTCCGCATCGAAGCCGGGCTGTACTTCGAATGCGACCTCGCCCGGTCGTGCGATTTCGCCGCCGTGCGCTATCGCTGGCGGCACGCCGCGCGTAGCGAAGAGCCGCGTCAACTCGCGCTCGAAAGCGTCGCCGATGAGATGACGCTCGCTGGCCGCAAAGCCGTGCAGCGCGAGTTCCTCGATGTGGAGTTCGACGGAAGAGGGCGGCGGAAGGCGCGTAGATGAACTGGCCGTTCTGTTCTGAGAGACAGACGACGGGCGCGCGAAGTTGTCCCGCGCAACCGGCGTGTCCGGCGCAGGCCGCACCCCGGGCGGCGCGCTTTCAGGCATGGAACGTGTGGGTTCATCTTTCATCATACAGACCTCGACTAAGTCCAGCCCCTCGTCTCCGCTTCAGTCAGAGACTTTTCCAGTTTCGCGTACTCGCCCTGAGCGGCGCGCAGCAGATGTTCCATGCGCACGGGTTGGCCTGCGTTGGCGGCCAGAAAAGCCGCGTTCAAGGCGATGTTGCGAATGTTGCCGCCCGCCACGTTGAGCCGTGCCAGCTTGCCTGCGTATAAATTTTCCGTCGGCGTTTCGGGAGGAAAGATGCGACGCCAGATTTCTTCGCGTTGGGCGGCATCGGGGAAAGGGAAATGCACGATGAAGCGTATGCGGCGCAGGAAAGCCGTGTCGAGCGCGCCCTTCAGGTTGGTCGTCAGGATCGCCAGCCCTCGATAGGCTTCCATGCGCTGCAAGAGATAGCTGACTTCAATGTTCGCATAACGGTCGTGGCTGTCTTTGACTTCACTGCGCTTGCCGAACAAAGCGTCGGCCTCGTCGAAGAGCAGAATCGCGCCGCCCTCTTCCGCCGCATCGAAGACGCGCCGCAGGTTCTTCTCCGTCTCGCCGATATACTTGCTGACGACCGCGCTCAAATCTATGCGATAGAGGTCGAGCCGCAGTTCGTTGGCGAGCACTTCCGCCGCCATCGTTTTGCCCGTCCCGCTGATGCCGGAAAAAAGCGCGCTGATGCCGAGGCCGCGCCCGCCTTTCGCGGCGAAGCCCCACGTCTCGTAAACGGTCGTCCGCTGGCGGACGTGCAAAGCGATGTCGCGCAACGTGTGCAGTTGCAGTTCGGGCAGAACGAGATCGTCCCAACCAGCGGCAGGCTCGATGCGCTGCGCCAGATCGTCGAGGCGCGGGCGCGCCTGCATGCGGCAGGCATCCCATAAGGCTGTGCCGAACCCGGCCTCCGCACCCGCCTCCGCCTGCTCGCCCGACAATTGTTGTCCTAACGCTTCGGCGCGCGCCGCCTGCACCTGTTGAAGATTGAGATTAAATTGCGAGACGAGAGCCTGCACCTGACCGTTGAGATTAACCGGCATGGTTTTGAGGGCATGTTCCCAGAGGTCTCTCTGTTCTTGCGCCGGGGGCTTGCGCACATCGAAAGTCAGGATGGACTTGTGCCAGGCGCGACGCCGTTCGACGCTGCTGATGATAAGCGGGCTGTTCAGGCTCTCGATCAATTTGTTGATGGAAGCGGTGCGCGCCGCGTCGGTCGCTTCCACCTCGTGACATTCGATGAGCAGCGCACAGTTGCTCAAAGCCGCCTCGCGCCCCCAGAGCCGGGTGAATCCGTCGAGTTCACTCGCGCCCGTCGGCACAAACTGTGCGGAGAGCACGCTCAGACGCAATCCCAGCGAGGCGCAGGCCGCACCGGCGATGGCGCGTTTGCCCGCCGCGTCTTCGCCGCAAAGCTGGACGACGGGCAGGCCGGAGCTTTCCACCGATTGCGACCAAGACGCGGCGATGCGCCCGGCCAGCGCATGATGCGAAGGCGCAAGCTCGCTCGTTTCGTGCGCGTGCGCGATCAAACCGGCAAGCCGCTCGTCCATGTGCTGCAAGCCGGTGAGATAGTGCAGGATGCGTTCATCGAGACGCAGCGGGCTGAGCGTCAGAGACGCACTGCTGCCGACCTCGATCAAACGCCAACGGCGCAGCGGCGCAGCCGGGGACAACGCGCTCCAGTGGGCTTCGGGCAGCACCGTCAGGGCGAGGCTGAAGGTGGGAAAGGCGCGCGCCGGATCGCCCTGAGCGGCGGCGCACAGAGACGCAAAACTCGAATCCAACTCGATACCTGCACAGAGCACGACGAGATCACGCTCGAAAGCAGAGAGGCCGAACATCTTGCAGAGCATCTCCAGCGCGGACGGAGAGGGCATGGCTTCCGCCGCCTCCTCCAACGCCCGTTGCGCTTCGCCGCTCTCCCGTCGGAGCTGCTCTGACGGCTGCGCGCTTTCATGCGCTGCCTGCGAACGCGCGAGATGTTCGAGCGCTTCGCGCACGCATCCGAGCGACGCCATCAGATAGCGTTGGTTAGCTTCGTGCCAGTTGTTCGTCACCTGTTCGCTCAAGGGATCGTCACCTTTGGGCCTATGTAGAGCGGATTGTTCGCATCGGTATCCGACTCAAGCGGGCTGGTCGCGCCGTCCACTTGCACGCGCACGAGATAGTCGCCCGCCGCCACTCCGCCGGTGGGAAACGTCAACGTGTCGGTCTCTTCCGGGTCAGCCGGTTGATTGCGCGGCACTGCGTCGAAGCTGTAAGCGCGCGCGGCGCGTGTGCTCGGCGGGTTGAGTTCGTTCAGCAGCAAACTGGCACGCTGCGTTTTGCCGACGGGCGGGCTGAGTTTGATCGTCACATCCGGCAGCGCGAGCGTG
>DASPJG010000011.1:0-2280 GCA_035628755.1 Pyrinomonadaceae bacterium | reverse complement strand
GGTCTGCGCGAGCAGTTTCTCCTGCCGCGCGATCTCGCCTTCGATGCCCTGCATGTTAGCCCTGATGGTGGAGGCGCGCGGGTCAACGCGCCGCTCGACGCGCTTCGTCTTCTCCGCGATACGGTTCTTCCAATCGTCTATCAATTCCTGCTTGCCGCGCTGGACGGCGGCGATCTCCTGTTTCTTGGAGACCACGTCAGGAGCTTTCGGCTTGAAGACCGTCAGCAAACTCTGCAACTCGGAGTCGAGTTGCGACTCACGCTTGGTGAGTTCAGCCCACGCGGGCGTCGTCTTCGGGTCGGTCAAATTCTCGACCACATCTTCCTTGTCGATCTGGAACTGCTTCTCGATGTCGCCGAGTTGCGTCGAGAGCATGGTCTTCTGGTCGCGCAGCCGCCCGATGTCGGAGATGTAGGCTTTCTGCTGCTCGTAGAGACCGCCGAGACGCGTCACGAGCGAGGTGGCCTGCGTCGGGAGATTGTTGATGTTGGCTTGCAGCGTTCGGAGGCGCAGGTCGTCAACGATTTTGAGTTCGGCCTGCGCCTGATCGAGTTGCTGCTGGAGGAACTTCGCGGTCTCGTCCGCGCCTTCCGTCTGCTGCTTGAGTTGCGCGTTGACGTACTTGCTGGCGAGATCGCTGGTAACCTTCTGCGTGATCACCGGGTCAGGCCCTTTGAAGGTGAGCGTGAAACCGTTGGTGATGTCGTTGCGGGTTTTGTTGACCTCGATCTGCGTGTCCTTCTTCACCATGCGCTCGACGAGCACTTCCATCGGCTCGCCGCGCATGCGTTCGGCGGCGTAGAGATTGTAAGTCTTGATGAGCGGTTCGAGCGACGAACGGCTGAAGACCAACTGGCCGATGGCGTTGATGCGGATCGTGAGATCGTCGTCGGACATTTGCGGCACGATGCCCTGCATGATGTTCGAGGGGCGCACCGTCAACAGCGTGCTCGACTGGTAGACGTTCGGCAAACGCCACACGACGATGGCGACGGCAAACGAAACGACGATGGCCGGGAGGATGATGAGCCACTTGCGCTTCCACAAGATGCGCCCGTACTCGCCCGGTTTTCTCTGACGAAATTCGACACTCATAGTTCAACCCTCTTTTCGCGTAAGACCAATCTCCCGGCTCACAGAGAGGCGAGCGCTTTACGGGCTTCCTGCTCGTTCTCCGGCGAGAGTTTGCTGCCTTTGGTCGTGTTCAAGGCTTGCTGCAACTGCTGGCGCGCTTCGGCCTTGCGCCCCGTGGCGGCGAGCGCGAGGCCGAGGTGGTAGCGGTAGAGCGCGCTGTCCGCGCCGCGCGCCGTCGTCTGCCGCACGGCCTTTTGCAGTTGCTCGACGGCGGCGGCGTGCAAGCCCTTTTTGTAATAGACCCAGCCGAGCGTGTCGGCGTAGCCCGGCTCGTCCGGGAACTTCTGCACGACGCCCTGCGCGAGCCGGACGGCCTCATCCAGATTGCCCTTGCCGTATTCGGCGTAATTCCACGCGAGGTTGTTGGCGGCGAACACGTTCTCGGCGTTGATGGTCAGGGCATGTTTGTAAGCCTCGGTCGAAGCGTCGTAGTTCTTGCGCCCATCTTCGACCATGCCGATGAGCATGTAGGGCGTCGGGTCGTCGGGGCGTTTCTCGCTCATGCGGCGAAACTCGGCGATGGCTTCATCGGGACGGTTCGTGTTGATGTAGAGCGAGCCGAGGGCGTTGAGCGCGGGGATGAAACCGGGGTCGAGTTGAAGCGTGTGGCGCAGGGCGGCTTCGGCCTGCGCCGCGTCCTGCTGCTTGCCGTAGATGACCGACTTGAGGAAATAGAGGCTGGCTGTGTTCGGGCGCGCAGCCGTCGCCTGATCCACGCGCGCGTGCGCCAGATCGAAACGTCCCTGCGACGCGTAGAGGTTGATGAGACCGTTGAGCGCGTCGAAGTTCGCCGCGTCGAGCGCGAGCGCACGCTCGTAGTGTCCGAGGGCCTCGTCCGGTTTGCGCTCGGCGAGCGCGACCGCCGCGAGGTTGACGTGCGACGAAGGCGCGTTCGGCATGCTGTCGCGCGCCTGCATGAAATCGGCGCGGGCGGCTGCCGTGTTCTGCGGCTGCGATTGCAAGTAGGTCGTGGCGCGCGCGGTCAGGGTTTTGGCGCGCAGTTCGTTCAGGAGTTGCGGCGAGTTGCGCGTGTCGGGCGCGGTCTTATCCAGACGCGCGAGCAGGTCATCGGCGAGACGGCGCGCGCCCTGCGGGTCGCCGCCCGCGAGGTTGATCTGCACCTGCATCAACTTGCCGGGCAGATAA
>DASPJG010000010.1:0-5979 GCA_035628755.1 Pyrinomonadaceae bacterium | reverse complement strand
GCGGCGGAAGCCGGGCGCGATTACAACACCGTGGACATGTCCGAGACCAGCTTGCGCGAAGTTTACTTCCCGCCGTTCAAAGCGGCTGTCGATGCGGGCGTCGGGACGTTTATGAGCGCGTTCAACGATCTCAACGGCGTGCCGACCTCGGCCAACCCGTTCACGCTGACGACAGTGTTGCGCGGCGAGTGGAAGTTCGACGGCGTGGTCGTGAGCGACTACGAATCGGTGCGGGAATTGATGAACCATGCGTTCGCGGCGGACGAGGCGGAAGCGGCGCGCGCCGCGCTCGCGGCGGGCGTGGACGTGGAAATGGTCTCGCGGCTTTACAACAAGCACGGCGAACAACTGCTCAAAGAGCGAAAGCTCACGCTCGCCACCGTAGACGAGGCCGTGCGGCGCGTGCTGCGCATCAAGTTCCGGCTCGGGTTGTTCGAGCGTCCCTTTGCGGACGAGGCGCGCGAGCCTGCGGTCATCATGCGCCCCGAACACGTTGCCGCCGCGCGGCAGGTAGCGGCGCGCTCTCTGGTGCTGTTGAAGAATGAGCGCGGCGCGTTGCCGCTGGCAAAGGATGTGAAGTCAATCGCGGTCGTCGGCCCGCTCGCCGATTCGCCGAAGGACATGCTCGGCTCGTGGACTGGCGACGGGCGCGCGGAAGATGCGGTGACGCTGCTTGCGGGCATCCGGGCGAAAGTGTCGCCGCAGACGAAAGTTTCATACACGAAGGGCGTCGCGGTGGAAGGCCGGGGCGTGACCGGCAACTATCATGCGCCGCCGCCCACGGCCACGAACGCCGGGGGCACGAACGTCGCGCAGACGAGCGACGAGGCCAGAAACTCCACCACGCCCGCCGACCCTGACGGCATCAACGACGCGTTGAAACTCGCGCGCGCGGCGGACGTGACGATCATCGCCGTCGGCGAATCGGCGGAGATGAGCGGCGAAGCGGCGTCGCGCACGTCGCTCGATCTGCCGGGCAGCCAGTTGGAGTTGATCCAAGCGATTCACAAGACGGGCAAGCCTTACGTCGTCGTGTTGATGAACGGGCGGCCACTCACGATCAACTGGCTCGCGGAAAACTCGCCCGCGATTCTTGAGACGTGGTTCGCAGGGACGCAGGGCGGCCACGCCATCGCCGACGTGCTTTTCGGCGACGTGAACCCCGGCGGCAAACTGCCCGTCACGTTCCCGCGCGCCGTCGGCCAACTGCCGCTCTACTATAATCACAAGAGCACGGGACGACCGCCGACCGATCAGAAGTACACCTCGAAATATTTAGACGCGCCGTGGACGCCGCTCTATCCCTTCGGCTACGGCCTCAGCTACACGCAGTTTCGCCTGTCCGATCTACAGTTGAGCGCGCGGAGCATCCAGCCGGGAGGACAACTGACGGCGACGGTCGTGGTGGAGAACACGGGCGCGCGCGCGGGCGACGAGGTGGTGCAGCTTTACGTGCGCGACGTGGCCGCGAGCATGACGCGCCCCGTCAAAGAGTTGAAAGGCTTCCAGCGCGTCACGCTTGCCCCCGGCGAACGGCGGCGCGTCGAGTTCCGGCTCACGCCCGAACACCTCGGATTTTATAATCGCGCGATGCGTTTCGTCGTCGAACCCGGCGAGTTCAAGGTCTTCGCCGGAACGAGTTCCGCCGACGGCCTCGAAGCGAGTTTCACGGTGGCCGGGAAGTAAGCGATGCGCCGCCGATCTCGCAAACTCCTGGCGAATGCTGCGCGCCGCTCCCGCGCGAGCGGTTGCGCGCTTCTCTGCGCCGCGCTCTTTCTCGTCAACGCCGTCTGCCCTGCCGCCGTTGCGCGCGGCGCGCAGGAGGGCAAACAGAGAGAGCGCGCCCGCGCGGTGCGGGCGCGCACGCCCGCGCGTCTCCCGGCGCGCGACGAGGCGTTTCTCGAAGACATGTCGCGCCGCGCCTTTCGCTACTTTTGGGAGCAGGCCGACGCTTCGACCGGCCTCGTCCGCGACCGCGCGCGCACCGACGGTTCGCCGCACGACGAAAACCACCGCGACGTGGCGAGCATCGCCGCCACCGGCTTCGGCCTCACCGCGCTCTGCATCGCCGCCGAACGCGGCTGGACATCCCGGCGCGAGGCGCGCGAGCGCGTGCGCGCGACGCTACGCTTTTTCGCCACGCGCGCCACGCACGAACACGGCTGGTTTTATCACTGGATGGACGCGCGCACGGGCGCGCGCCGCTGGCAGAGCGAAATTTCTTCGATTGACACCGCGCTCCTGCTCGCCGGTGTGCTCACGGCGCGGCTTAAGTTTCAGGACGACGCGGAGATCGTGCGTCTCGCCACGGCGATCTACGAGCGCGTGGATTTCCCGTGGATGCTCGCCAATCACCCGACGCTGCTCTCGCACGGTTTCAGACCCGAAACCGGCTTCATCAAGTATCGCTGGGACGCGTACAGCGAACACCTCATCCTCTACCTGCTCGCCATCGGCTCGCCGACACATCCCATCACGCCGCGCTCCTGGCTCGCATGGCAGCGCGCACGCATCACCTACGCGGGCTACACCTACATTACCGGCGGGCCGCTCTTCATCCACCAGTACTCGCACGCGTGGGTTGACCTGCGCGCGCGCCGCGAAAGCCAGTATCCTTTCACAGACTATTTCCAGAACTCGGTCGCCGCGACACGCGCGCATCGCGCCTTCTGCCTCGCACTCTCAGCCGAGTTTCCCGGCTACACGGAAAACGTCTGGGGCATCACCGCCTCCGACAGCGCGCGCGGCTACGTCGCTTGGGGCGGCCCCCCGCGCGACCCCTCGATAGACGGCACGGTCGTCCCCTGCGCCGCGGGCGGCTCGCTCATGTTCACGCCCGACATCTCGCTCCCCGCCCTGCGCGCCATGCACGACAAGTACGGCGCGTCGATCTACGGCCAGTATGGTTTCGCTGACGCCTTCAACCCCAACAATGGCTGGGTCAACCCCGACGTGATCGGCATCAACCTCGGCATCATGCTGCTCAGCGCGGAAAATTTGCGCACCGGCAACGTCTGGCGTTGGTTCATGCAAAACGACGAGATGCCCCGCGCCATGCGGCTCGTCGGCCTTCGTCCCTGACGGCAAAAGCCGACGGAGATTAACCGTCGGCTTTCCGCTCCAACCAAAATTTGTTCGCCTCACTTGCCCGCGCGGCGAAAGATGCGATAGCCCCACGCGTCGAGGTTGAGCGCGGGAAGGCCGACGGTGCGCGCGCGCGGTTTGTGTTCGGGCGCAGGTGCGTCCGGCGGGAGCGGCGGCGCGACATCCGGCGTCACGTCCGCGAAGGCTGCGCCGCCCGGCGCTTCAATCGTCCCGGCGAACGGGCGGTTCGAGAAGTTGATCACGACGAGCATCTCTTCGTCGTTCGTGCGGCGCAGATAAGACACGACGCGCGCCTCGTCGGAGTTGCGCAGCCACTCGACCGCGCCGCGCCGGAGCGACGGGCTGGAGCGCCTGAGTTCGATGATCTGTTTGTAGAAGCGCGGAAACTCAGGCCGCCGCTCGGCGATCTGCCAGAAGACCGGGAGCCGCTCGAACAGCGCGGGCGCGCCCGATTCGGTCGTGTCACCGACTTCCATGCCGTTGTAAAGCATCGGCACGCCGTCCATCGTGAACATCAGCGTGGAGGCGGCGAGCACGGCGCGTTCGCCGAAGCGGGCGATAGCGCGCCGCTCGTCGTGGTTGTCCGAAAAGCGCATGTGCAGCGCATTGCGCGGCCACTTCGCGTGTTCCGCCTCCCACGCGGCGCGCAACTGCGTGGCGGGCGCGATGCCCATCAGCACGTCCGACATCGCGTGGTGCAGCGGCCAGGAGTAGTCAACGTCGAAGGCTTTCACCAGCAACTCCGGCTCGTGCCACTCGGCGAGCATCAGGATGTCGGGTTTGACGCGCTCAAGTTCGGCGCGCGCCTGCTCCCAGAAATCCGTGGGAACCATCCCGGCCACGTCGCAGCGAAAGCCGTCGAGGTCATATTCGCGCAGCCAGAACTTGAGCATGTCGATCATGTAGGCGCGCACGGCGGGGTTGTCGTAATTGAGATCGGCCACGTCCGCCCAATCAGCGACGGGCGGGATGATCTTGCCCGCGCGGTCGCGCGTGTAGAAGTCGGGCTTCGACATCAACACGCTGTCCCAAGAGGTGTGGTTCGCCACGATGTCTATGATCACTTTCAGCCCGCGCCGGTGCGCCTCGGAGATGAGACGCTTGAAGTCTGCCGCCGTGCCGTAATCGGGGTTGACGGCGTAGTAGTCGCGCACGGCGTAAGGGCTGCCGAGCGTCCCTTTGGCGCGCTCGCGCCCGACGGGGTGAATCGGCATCAGCCAGAGGATGTTGACGCCGAGTTGTTTCAGGCGGTCGAGTTGGGCGGTGATGCCGTCGAAGTTTCCCTGCGCGGAAAAGTTGCGCGGGTAGATTTCGTAGACCACGCCGTCGCGCACCCACGCGGGCGTCTGCCGCGCCGCCTCTTTCGAGAAGTCGCGCGGCGAAGAAGACGCTTGCGCGCGCGCAACGTTGGTGTCAGGTAACGAGGACATAATGAGCACGAGCAGCAAAGCTGCGAATTTGAATGACGAAGTTTTCATATCGTTGGTGCGGCGCAGCTACTTGTGACCGTACTACGGGCAATTGCCGCCGGGCGACGTGAGGATCAATTTGATCGTCTCTACACCTTCCCGAAGGCTGAATTTCACAGGCTCGGCATACATCCGCCCGCAGTCGAGATAGGCAAAGGCGTGCGCCCGGTAGGTGACGCTATCGAAGCCCGTCACCTGATAATGCCCTTCCTGCCCGTCAACTTTTTTAACGCGGGTCGCATTCCACTCGTAGTCCGGGTCTTCCAGCCGTAGCATGGCGTCGCTCACGGGGCGACCGTCCGCCCACGTCACCACCACCTCGACGCTGCGGTCAACGTGTCGCGGCAGCAGTTGCAGATCATAAGAACCCAGCTTCGCCCCTTCGCCCACAGTGATCGCCGTCGCCTGCGCCGCGCTCGCCACGCCGGGATAGTAAGTGCGCGGGTAGGGGACGCGCTCGTCGGGCGCATTGCTCAAATTAAGGCCGAGCAGGAAGCGACCCGGCGGGACGGCTTTCAATTCGTAATACCCTTCCTGATTCGTATAGGCGATCAAGCCCCTGTTAGATACTTCGGGGCGGTCGCTCGGGATCAACTCGACTCCGACTCCCGGCAGCGGACGCCCCTCGGCATCGAGCACGCGGCCTTTGATGCGCGCGTCCGCATAGGTGCGGAAATCGAGCTGGGCGCAACCGCGCGCGATAACCTTCGCGGGTCGGGAACCGTTATCTGCGGAGAGGTGCGCCGGGTAGGCGGGCGTCACCTGATAACTGCCGGGCGGCAAATCCTTCAACTCGTAATTGCCCCGGGCATCGGTCAACGCCTCGAACGTCCGCTCGCCGCCGCGAGCCGCCACCTTGATGCCCGCGAGCGGCAACCTCTCTTGATCGACGCCCTGCAAATTCCGATCGGAGCGGATGATGCGCCCGAAGATTGTGGCGGTCGGGGCGGCACGGGGCAGTTCGTTGACGAACTCAAGGTCAGCGGCGGCGTCTTTCAGTTCGCGCGTGCGGTTCTGCGGGACGGTCAGCGTCCCATCCTTTTTCGCGCCGAGGTTCGCGTACACGAAATAGGTCTCGCCCGCTTCAAACTTGTAATCGCAATCCGTGTGGCTGAGCGTCTTTATCACCTTCTCCCCGTCGGCGAGGGCGACGGGCGTCGGCATGATCTCCTCCATGACGACTTCAGCCAGTTTGCCTTTCACACCCTTGAAACTTGTTTCGACCGAAAAGCGCGTGATGCGGCGGCGGTAGTTCCAGCGGTTGTCGCCTTCGCCGCGCTCGTAGGTGTCGGAGTAGACCACCTCTTTCACCGTGCCGACGAAGACCGCCTGCGCGTCCCAATATGCCTGGCACGGCGGCGCGGAATAGTAGACACACTGGGCATCGGCGCGCCCGGCGAGCATC
>DASPJG010000009.1:0-5544 GCA_035628755.1 Pyrinomonadaceae bacterium | reverse complement strand
GAGCGCGAGCAGGCACGCCAAAACCACGGCGAGCAGCGATAGATAAAAACGTTCGGACATCTAAATGGCCTCCGGCAAAATCAGGCGGAAAATGAAGCGGGAGATTTCAAGGCAAGCGCGCGTTGATCGGAGACTCCGGCGGCATGATTTTTACCCCTACGGATCAACGTGTAATTCACGATTATCGAATTTAGCACAACGCCCTCTCTATTTCCAAAGTCATGCACCTTTGCCGCCACGCCTTCAATTACGCATCCGCCGCGCCGAACGGATGCCCCGCCACCGCCGCATGGATCGCAAGAAAAACGCCTTGCGGCGCGGGTTCGCCCCGTAAATTCAGCCCCGCTAAAAACTCGGGCGGGCGTCATCAACTCGCTCGATGACGCCCGCCTGAAATTTTCCGCCTTGCCGGTTCTACTCGTAGCGCAAACACTCAATCGGGTCGAGCCGCGACGCTTTCATCGCAGGCCACACGCCGAAGACGAGGCCGACGCCGATTGAAACCAGCAGCCCGGTCGTCACCGCCCACAACGGGATCGCCGCCGGGAGCGCCGGGATGAAGAACATGATGAGTTGACTGATCAAAACGGCGAGCAGCACGCCGAGGATGCCGCCCAAGAGCGTGAGGGTCATCGCCTCGAACAGAAATTGATTGACGATGTCGCGGCGGCGCGCGCCGACGGCCTTGCGAATCCCGATCTCCTGCGTGCGCTCCGTCACGGAGACGAGCATGATGTTCATCACGCCGATGCCGCCGACGAGCAGGCCGACCGAAGAGATCGCGATGGCGATGAGGCCAACCATCGCCGTGATGCTGTCGAACTGCTCGATGAATGCGCTCGCCGTCTTCACGTCGAAGTTGTTCGGCTCGCTGAATTTCACGCCCCTGCGCGTGCGCAGGATTTCCTCCACCTGATCGAGCGCGGCCTGCGTCTGCCCCGCCTTCGCGCGGATGACGAGGATGAGAAAGCGGCGCGCGGGCGCGATCTGGAGTCCGGTGCGGTACGGGACGAGCACGGCGTTGTCCTCCTCGTTCTCGCCCATCACGGTGTTCTTGCGCTTCGCCAAAACGCCGATGATCTCGAAGATGTAGCCGCCCATCTTCACCTGCTTGCCGACGATGTTGTCAGGCTGATCGGGAAACAGCGCGTCGGCTGCATTGACGCCGATGACCATCACGTTGCGCCGGTAGGTATCGTCCTGTTCAGAAATGAAACGGCCTTCGCGCAGGGAGGTGTTGAGCACGAAGGCGTGATTTGCCGTGACGCCCTTTGTGTTGCCGCGGCGGTAGGTTTTGCCCTGATAAGTGATCGTGTCGTCGAAAGGGCCGCCGCCGTAGCCGATATTCGGCGACTCGAAAGCCACGTCTTCAACCGCGCTCGCCGCCTTCAAAGCCTCGCCGTCTTCGGGCGTCAACACCTTGCGCGTGCGCTCGGATTGATCGCGCTCGCCCATCTGCGGCCCCGTCGTCAGGTGAAACGCGTAGAGGTTGTTCGACCCGTACTCTTCGACGATGCGGACGATGTTGCCGCGCAAGCCCGTTAGGATCGAGGCGATAACGACCGCCGTCAGGACGCCAATGACGATGCCGATGGTCGTCAGCACGCTTCTGAACTTGTGCGCCCGAATGCTGTCGAGCGACATCGCCAAAATTTCTTTCGTGAGCAATCCGGGCAGTCTCATAACTTCTTCCCTACACTGTCGCGCTTAAGTTCTCGCCTAGTTTCTCGTCAGCGCGACAATCGGGTCGAGGCGTGACGCTTTGAAGGCCGGGTAAAGTCCGGCGACCATCCCGATGCCGCCTGAAGACAGGATCGAGAGCAGGACGTAGCCGATGGTGATCGTCATCGGGATCGGGGTCGTCGCCGAGATGAGCGCGGCGAGCGCGGCGGCGAGCAGAAGCCCGAGCACGCCGCCGAGCACGCAGAGCGTCGAAGACTCGATCAAAAACTGCATCATGATCTGCTTGCGCCGCGCGCCGAGCGCCTTGCGCAAACCGATCTCGAAGGTGCGCTCCGTCACGGAGACGAGCATGATGTTCATCACGACGATTGCGCCGACGACGAGCGAGATGAACGTGATGGGCACGACGACCGCCGCAATCGCCCCCGTGAATTCATCGATCTGGCCGCCGAGTTCTTCCGTGTTGACGAGGCCGAAATCGTCCTCTTCGCTCCCGACGAGTTGGTGATAATTGCGCAGCGCGGTGCGCGCGTCTTCAATCGTGTACTGGAAAGTTTCGCGCGAAGAGCCTTTGCCGTGAATCTGGATGTCGCGCGGGCGGCCATAGATGCGCCCGAAGGTAGAGAGCGGGATGTAGACGTGTTTATCAACGAGGTCGCCGAAGATGGGGCCGCGTTTTTCTTCCACGCCGACGACGCGCAGGGGCAGCCCGCCGACCTTGAGCGTTTTTCCGATGGGGTCTGTGTCGGGGAAGAACTTGTCCTTGATGTCGCCTCCGAGCACGACGACGAGCGCGCCGCTCTCCTCCTCTTCCGGCTGGATGAAGCGACCGTCGCTCATCGTCTTATCTTCGATGTCGCCCATGTTGGCCGTCACGCCGAAGACGATGCCGCCGTAAAAAGTCTTGCCGTCCTGTTCGAAATTCGCCCCGCGCCCGGCCTGCGCGCCGACCATCGCGCATTGCGTGCAATGCTGGCGGAGCCATTCCACGTCCAGATAATTGAGCCGCGGGTTGCGCCGCTGGCGACGCTCCAATTCCTCTTCGGACAACTCGCCGGAATTGACCATCCGCGCGATCATAAAGTGGTTCGAGCCGAGCATCTTCCCGACCTTGTCAATGACGTAAGTGTTCAGCCCGCTGATCGCCGCGCCGACGACCACCACCGATGCCACGCCGATGATGATGCCGATCAAGGTCAGGAACGCGCGCAGCTTGTGCGCGAAGATGGAGGCGAGCGCGATGCGCGTGGCGTCTAAATAAAAGGTGTAAACGTTTCTCATAAAGCTGGAAGAAACCGGCGAGCGGTGAAACCGGGTCGCGAAGGTATACGACGAAGCGGCGCGGAAGGTTTGCGGAACTTTGCGGCGCGCGCCGGTCGTCGTCCCGCACGCCGCGCCCGCCGAGCAGGCGCGAAAAAGCCCTTCCGCGCTGGAGCGCGAGACACTACCGCTTAGACCATAAACGCCGGAGCGGGCGGCTTATTAACACGAACGGGGAGGTTGAACTTTCAGGCGGAGGCTCAGGGTGCGGCGTGCGTGCCAGCCGAGGCCATCTCCTGCAACTGCGCTTTGTGCAGCAGCATGAAGGCGAGGAAGGCGCGCGTGGGCGCGGGCTGGAAGCGTCCGAGCGAGATCATGGCGACCGTGCGCCGCAGGCGATGACCCGCCATCTCCAACTGCGCGAGTACGCCCGTTTCGACTTCCTCGCGCACCGCCCACGAAGGCAAAATCGAGATGCCGAGACCCTGCTCGACCATGCGCTTCATGAAATACGTGTCGTTGGATTCGAGCGCGAGGGCGGGGCGAATGGCGGCGCGTTTGAAGAAGTTTTCGGTGGTGCGGCGAATCGAAGTGCCGCGCTCGAACAGGATCAAACGTTCGCGCTCGACCTCTCTGACCGTCGCCACGCCGTCCACGCCGTGCGCGAGCCGGTGCGCGCGCCCAACGACGAGCACGAGTTCGTCTTCAAACAACTCGGTCACCTGCAAGGCCGGAGAGTAGACAGGCAGCGAGGCGAAGCCGACATCGGTTGTGCCCGTCAGCACGTCGGCGAGCGTCTGCTCGGTGCTGACGGTCGTGCGAAACGAGAGTTCGATGTTCACATTTGCGCGCATGAACGACTCGAAGAGCGAGGCGAAGAGGTGCACGGATGCCTGCGTGGCCGCCGCCGCGCGCACCCGCCCTGCGAGCGCACGCTCCGCGCCCGACACCCGCTCGCGCAGGGCTTCGGCGTCATCAAGGATGCGTTCGGCGTATTCGAGCGCGGCCTCGCCCGCCTGCGACAATTTCACGCCGCGCTTGAGGCGGATGAAGAGCGGCTCGCCGAGTTCGGTTTCGAGCGCCTTGATCTGGTGGCTGACGGCGGCCTGCGTCAGGTTCAGCCGCTCGGCGGCGCGCGTGAAATTCAGCGTTTCCGCAACAATTCGAAACGCGCGCAATTGCGACATCTCCATTTCGTTCAACTCCCGCGCCGAGCCGGACTTCACCACCACCGGGCGTGTTCAAATATGAAAGCATTAATCGCGCGCATTATAACAATCAATCGGTATAAGGGGCAGGAATGTTCCGACGCTTGCAGCGGCGGTGTGAGGCGCGCACAGAGAGATTGAGTGTGTATGAGTGAGAATGTCGGCAGTATGCGGGCGTTTTAATGGCGACTTGCCGCCGGTCGCCCGGCGATAAAAGCGCGCCCGGACACAAAAAGAGGAGAAGCCGCGACGCGTAAGCCGGTGTCGCAAGGCTTCTCTCTCTGGTAGAACTTACCGGGTGGCCTTAGCCGCGGGGCTGCTGTTGCGGCGGGCGGCGTTTCTTCTTGTTGCGCTTGCGGGCGAGTGCGGATTTGAGTTTCGCCTTTTGCCCCTTCGACATGAAAAAGGCGTGCTTCTTCGCGTCTTTAATGATCTCTTCGGTCATCACCTTGCGCTTGAAGCGGCGCAGCGCGCTTTCGATCGATTCACCTTGGTTGACGTTAACGGTTGCCATCTTATCTCCTGCTCTCAATTCTACGCGCCGGAAACTTCTCTCAAAGTCGTTCGCGCGTATGTGCGTACTATTTGTTAATCAAAAATCTGCTAAAGGTCAAGCGGCGGGCGCAAGAAGTTGCGCTTTACGTGGCCGCGCGCCCGTGGACGAGACGGCGCATGCGATCCGAGAAGAGCACATCTATTTTCTTCGGCTCGACGAGAGCCATCACCTCGCCCAGCCCGTAGGTCGGGTGGAGCATGGTCTGCCCCGCGCGGTAGGTGCGCGTCCAGTCGTAGGGCGTGCCCGTCTGCGCGCCGGAGCGCGTCGCCGCTCCCTGCGCGCTGTTTTTGAACGAACTGCGCGTGCCGCACTTCGGGCAGTTGACGCGCGAGATCAGCCCGCGCTTTGTCACCGTGGCGACGACGTGGCCGCGTTCCTCGCCGCACACCTCGCACCATTTCTCCACACGGTCGCCCACGGCGTAAATCTGTTTCTCCATTAAAACCTCCGCAGAAAGTGAATCGTAAATCGTAAATCGTGAATAGTTAAAACTGATCTCTTCTATTCACGATTGACGATTTACGATTCACTTATTTATATCTATAAGTGATCCGGCCTTTGGACAGATCGTAGGGGGACATTTCGACCTGGACGCGGTCGCCGGGGAGAATGCGGATAAAATTTTTGCGCATCTTGCCGCCGATTTGCGCCAGCACGATGTGCTCGCTGTTATCCAGACGAACGCGAAAGAAGGCGTTGGGCAGTTTGTCTATCACGACGCCCTCGGCTGGAATGAGATCATCTTTAGCCAAACAAAAAACTCCTTTGGTTAAATCAAGCGCACACGGTCTGTCAGGAGACGCGGGTTGCGCTTTACCCGAAGTTAGCGGGCGAGAT
>DASPJG010000008.1:0-2968 GCA_035628755.1 Pyrinomonadaceae bacterium | reverse complement strand
CCCGGCACGCATCAAGACCCGCAGAAGATGGCCGCGCTGCTCGGCGCATCGCCCGACCCGCTCGAAAGCCAGTTTCGCGCGACCTACACGACGCTCCTTAATTTGCTCGACGCCTACGGCAACTTCGCGCAGGTGCGCGAGATCGCCGCGCGCAGTTTCGCTCACCGCGAGACGGTCGAACGCGTCGCGCGCATGGAGCAGGAACGCGCCGAGGCCGAGCGGCGCATCGAGCGGAAGTTGCGCGATGCGGGCTGCGGCGAGTTTTCCAACGCCACGGTGCGCGGGCTGGAACGTCTGGCGAGCGCGCGCGACCGGTTGTTGAGCAATGCGCCGCGAACGAGAACGGAAGTTTTTTTGAACTGGCTGTTGGAGGCGGTCGTGCCGGGTCGGGTGGTGGGGATCGGGCGTTCGAGCCGTCGTCTGGTTTTTGTGACGGAGCGGCGCGAAGGGAGTTTCGTCGGCGTGCGCGAAGACGGGCGGCGCGCGTCGCTCGATCTGGCGCGCGTCGGGCGCGTCTACGAGGAAGTTTACCCGCTGACGGAGAACGCGCGCGACGCGGCCTTCGCCGACGTACACGCGGGGCGCGCGACGCTCATTGAGGAGCCGCGCCTGCGCGACGCGCGCGCCGGGGCGAACGAGGCCGTCGATGTAATCAACGATCTGATGGAAGGACTGGCCGCCCCACTCTTCGCCGGAGCGGCGAGCGGCGAGACGGGCGATGCCGAGGCGCGGCGGCATTGCGAGGAGGCTGTGTGGGCGGCGTTGCCCGACGCGGAGGCAGCCGAGCGCGCCGAGCGGCGCATCGAAGTTTTGCGCGCGGAAGTGTGGCAGCCGTTCGAGCGGCGTGCGCGCGTGCTCGAATATTTCGGCTATCTCGATTTCGCCGGGGAGCGCGTTACGGAGCGCGGGCGTTGGCTCGCCGACTTGAGGCTCGACCGCCCGCTGCTCGTCGGCGAGGCGATTGAGCGCAACCTGTTTGCGTCGCTCGATGCGGCGCGCGCCGCCGGTCTGATGGCCGCGCTGGCCGCAGACGCCGAACGCGACTACGGCGAGTTGCAACTCGACGACGCGCTCGTCTCGACGCTCGCCGAGTTTGAGCGGATCGCTTACGAAGTGGCGAGCGTGGAATGGAGGCAGGGGCTAGACCCCGCCCCGGAGATGAATTTCTCGGCGGCGGCAGCCGTCATGCGCTGGGCGAAGGGGATGAAGTGGGAAGAACTCGTGCGGCAGACGCGCGCCGAAGAGGGCGATTTGTTTCGCCTGCTTTCGCGCACGGGCGAGTCGCTCATGCAGATCGGAAACTTGCGCGAGTCGCACCCGGCGGCGGCGCGCGTCGCGTATGAAGCGGCGGAGAGCATCCTGCGCGAGCCGGTGCGCAGCGAAGAGATGTTGTAAAGAAGAAGCGGTTTTTGCTGTGGAAAGGTTTTACGGGTCGAGAGTTTTATGAGCGAGGGGTTTTATCGCGCCTTATTAATTTACGCACTGGCGATCCTGTTGCTGGTCAGCGCGGCCTGCGGGCTGAGTCGAACGGGTGCGAGTAAGGAAGAGGGGGCGAGCATGAAAGCGGAACAGAAAATGGCGGCCACGGCGGCAACGCCCGTCGTGTACGTTGCGTTCGGAGATTCGACGGGCGTCGGCGTTGGGGCGCGGCAAGGCGGCTACGTGGCGCGCGTGTTTGAGCGCATCGAGCGCGTGCGCGCCAGTTCGAGCCTGCGCAACTTTTGCGTGAGCGGCGCGGAGACCTCGGACGTGCTGCGCGGCCAACTCACGCGTCTTGACTCGACTCGCCCGACGCTCATCACGCTCGGCATCGGTATCAACGACGTGAGCCACGGCGTCGCCCCGGAAGAGTTCGCGCGCAACTACGAAGAGATCATCACGCGTCTGAAAAGCAAAACAGACGCGCCCATCATCGCCACCAACATCCCCGACATCTCGCACGCGCCGCGCGTCCCGGCCTTTCTTCACGAACAGGTGCGGCAGCGTATCCAACTCTTCAACACGCGCATCGCGGAGATCGCGGGGCGTCACGACGTGAGGCTGGTTGACGCCTACGACATGAGCCGCGAAGTGATCCCCAATCACCCGGAATTTTTCTCGCCCGACGGCTTTCATCCCTCCGATGAGGGCTACGAATACTGGGCGAAGATGATGTGGCCGGCGGTAAAGGAAGCCATCGGTGAGGAGTAGCGCGAGCGGCGAGAAGCGCGAGCGGCAGCCGGTAAAAGTAAGTCGCCTGCGGCGTAGGGAAGATTAACAACAGCCCGGCATTGAAGTGCCGGGAATAAGCGGCGTTAAAGATACGAGTCCCGGAGGGAGGGTTGAAAGCAGGAAGGCTTGCAACCATCTCTGCGGGACTCGATTTGTTCATCGCATTGTTACCCGGCTATGTGAGCAACGTCCGAACTGAGGCGCGTGCGTTCGTCTGGCGCGGAAACTTGCCGCGTGTGGCAAACGTAAACATAACAGAGCCGTAAGAACTTTCATCCGCATCCCTGCTTGAACCGGAGAAAAAAACGATGAGACGATTGATGGTGTGCTTCGCCCTGATGCTTCTGGCGTTTGCTCAAACAAAGGCCGCGCCGACGCCGCCCGCAGATTTCAAGTTCAAAGTCGAAACCGAGATTCTCGGTCTCTTGCGGCAACTTGCCGAAGCGCAGAAGAATTACGACGCGGCAAAACTGGACGAGATGCTCGCGCCCGATTACGTGGAGATTTCGCCTGCGGGCGAGGTTGATTCGCGCGAGAAGGTGCTCGGCTTCTACGCGCCCGAAAAGAAGAGCGCGCGGCAGGGCGAGATGGTCTCTTACGAGTTGGACGAGATCACGAGTCGCATTTACGGCGACATGGCGATAGTCGTCGCGCGCCTGCCGTTCACGGTGAAAACTCCCGACGGGCAGACCATCAGCCGCGCCTTCCGCTGCACTTTCGTTTGTCGCAAGGTGCGCGGCAAATGGCGCATCGCGTC
>DASPJG010000007.1:0-2571 GCA_035628755.1 Pyrinomonadaceae bacterium | reverse complement strand
CGTCCACGTCGAGCCGTAGACTTTCACTGCGCCCTCCGAGAGCGCGCCCTGGCTCGAAGCGACGACCGTTCCCACTTGTCCCGGCAACGACTCCGCGCCCGATTTATAACTGCCCTCTTCCGCATCGCGGACGAGATATTTCGTGAAGATCGTGCGCGAGGCGGCGGTCAGGGCAATCGAGACGACGAAGAAGATGAAGAACTGGAACGGGTAGCCGGCTCCGGCGAGCGCGGCGAGCGCAGCGGCGAGCGCGCCCGCGCCGAACCAGAGCAACACGAAGCCGGTCGTAAAGATTTCGGCGACGATCAGGACGACGCCGAGCACCGCCCACAATATCCACACGAAGTCGCTCATCACGCTTCCGTTTCAACCTTTCAACATATTCTTCAAGACGAACCAGACGTTGGCCGGGCGTTCCGCCAGCCGCCGCATGAAATAAGGATACCAGTGCTTGCCGTAAGGCACGTACACACGCATCTTATACCCGTCGCGCGCGAGTTGCACTTGCAGATCGCGCCTCACCCCGTAGAGCATCTGAAACTCGAAAGCCTCTTTCGCGATGCCTTCGCGCGCGGCGTGATTGATGGTCGCTTCGATCATGGCCGGGTCGTGCGTCGCGATGCCGTGATAGATGCCGCTCGACAAAAGCGTGCGCATCACGCGTATGTAATTTTCGTCAACGTCCTTTTTGTCCGGGAAAGCCACTTCGGGCGGCTCGTTGTAAGCCCCTTTGCAGATGCGTATGCGCGCCGGAATCTTCAAGAGTTCTGCGACATCTCGTTCGGTGCGCCGCAGATACGATTGCAGGACAATGCCGACCGTGTTCAGGTCGAACTCGGCGCGCAGGCGTTTGAAGATGTCAATCGTCACCTGCGTGACGCTCGACTGCTCCATGTCCACGCGCACGAAATTGCCGCGCCGCGCCGCCTCGGCCACCACTTCGCGCGCGTTGTGGTAGGCCACCTCCGGGTCTATGTCGAGTCCGAATTGCGTCAACTTGATCGAGACGTTCGAGTTGATGCCCGCCTCGTCAATCGCCGCGAGCACGCGGTTATATTCGCGCACCTCCGCTTCCGTCTCGGCGCGGCTGTTGACCGATTCGTTGAGATGATCGAACGACGCGCTTCCGCCCCACGCGTTGATCTCGCGTATCGCCGCGACGGCTTCATCAATGTCCTCACCGGCGACGAAGCGCGTCGTCATCTTTTTGAACGGGCGGAAGCGCGTTGCGAAGTCTTTCAGCCCTTCCTGCCGCGCCAGATACAACAGTGCGTTTCTAGTTACCATTTTTTCGGGGTGACCGGGAGGAAAACCTCGAACCGGGAATCTCGAATCATAAATATAGAAAACCGGATTCTTCTATTTACGAGCTACGATTCACGATTCACGTCCCGCAACTTGTCACTCGCTTCTCCTATGATATGCTTGGCGGCGATCCGCACATTGCTCTCACAAACGACCTCGCCAACATCATGATGCCGACGCGGTTCTGGAAGGATATGTTTGCCCGGTGCGCTGGAAGTTGCTCATTATCACTTCGCTCGTCGCCGCCCTCATCAACGCAGGCGGGGTGCGCGCGCTCGACTACTGGTTGAGTCGAAGCACGACGCTTCAGGGCGCGTCGCCCGGCTTGAGCGTGGGCATCGTCCCCCTCCCGCTCGTCGTCATCACGCTCGCCTGCATCTTCGTCTACCGCCACACGGCGCGACGGCGCAAGTTGCAGGCTGCGCTCGTCGCGCTCGCCGCGCTCGCGCTGACGTTCGCAGCCATCTTCGCCTCGCGTGCCTTTACCGGTTAACGAAATCGCACGCGCGTCTCGCTTCCCGAAGCCGCGATGCGCGGCGGCGTCCGATTCAAGTCGCATCGCCCGTCGTCAAACTATTCAGCCCGATCTCTTTTTGCACGGGGCGCAGCGCGTCTATGACGAAGCGTATGTGCTCGTCGAGCGTGACGCCCAACTCGGCGACGCCCTGATAAATGTCTTCGCGGTTCACCGTCCGCGCGAAAGCCTTGTCCTTCAATTTCTTCTTGACCGACGCGACCTCCAAGTCGTCCAGACTCTTCGACGGGCGCACGAGCGCGCAGGCGACGAGAAAGCCGCAAAGTTCGTCTGTGGCGAAAAGCGCGCGCGCCAGAGGCGTGTCGCGCGGGACGCCCGTATAGGTGGCGTGTCCCATGATGGCGCGGATGAAATGGTCTGGATAGCCGCGCCCGCACAGGATGTTCGCACCCTTGAACGGGTGCTCGTCCGCGCCGGGAAACATTTCGTAATCGAAATCGTGGAGCAGGCCGACCATGCCCCATTCTTCAACGTCGGCGTCCGCTCCGCCGTAGCGCGTGGCGCAGGCGCGCATGGCCGTCTCGACGGCGAGGGCGTGGCGGCGCAGGCTTTCGCCCCGGGTGTATTCGCAGAGAAGTTCCCAGGCGTCCGCGCGATCAGGCATGTTCCCTCACCCTGAACATGTAAGCTACGAAATTAACTGGCGGCTTGCAGGTTGGCACGCCCGGAAGTTTCTCACGTCTTGCCGTTTCGTGACAACAGCGCGCTCAGGAATTGTCGGCTTGCGGCGG
>DASPJG010000006.1:0-7950 GCA_035628755.1 Pyrinomonadaceae bacterium | reverse complement strand
GAGTCGAAAGCGTCGAAGTGAGGTTATATCCTGAATGTATGAAGTAGAGGCGACAGGCGGCATGCTCCACATGATCGGAACGGATATGTCCGTCGAAGCCTCCCAGCCCATGATTGAGATTCCCGCCGACGCCGCGCTGGTCGCGGCGGTGCGGGCGGGCGACCGCGACGCCTTCGGGCGGCTCTACGACGCCTATTCTCGCATGGTGCACGGCATCCTGCTGGCGCGCGTGCCTTACGCCGAAGTGGATGATCTCGTGCAGGACGTGTTTCTGGTCGCGCTCAGGAAGATTGACGCGCTGCGCGACGCCAACGCCTTCGGCCCTTGGCTCGCCATGATCACGCGCAACCGCGCGATGGACTTTCATCGCCGCTCGCGCGACACGACCGAACTGACGGAAGACATTGCGACGGCCAACGTCGCCGCGCCCGAAGCCGAGGCGACCGAAGTGTTGAACTTGATCAGGCAACTGCCGGAAGCCTACCGAGAGCCTTTGATCCTGCGTTTCGTGGAAGGCATGACGGGGCCGGAGATCGCCGCGCGCACCGGGCTTGCGCCCGCCAGCGTGAGGGTCAACATCCATCGCGGCATGAAATTGCTGCGCGAGCGATTGGGCGAGACGAAGTTCACGAGGGAGCATTAAAGTTATGAGCGATTACCTGTGGGACAAGACCGGCGAACCCGAAGCAGACGTGGCGCAACTCGAAAACCTGCTCGGCACGCTCAAGTATCAAACGCGCCCGCTGGAAATTCCGGCGCACGCCATGCCGAACGCAGCAGCGACGCGCACGCGCCCGGCGACGATCTTTTCACGCCCGCGCCTCGCCCTCGCCGCCTCGCTCCTCCTGACCTTGCTCGCGGGCGCATGGTTGGTCACACGACAGGGCGAGACGCCGCCGGACGGACTCGTAAAAGTCGGGCAGGGAAGCGCGACGGGCGGGAACAAGCAACCGGAGGCGGCGGTTGTGCCGCACGCCGGGAGCCAGCGCAACGCTCCCGCCGAAGCCGGGTTGCCGGATCGGCCAGAAGATAAGGAGGCCATCGTCGTGGCCTCCGTCCCCAAACCACGGCGCGTGGTGCGCCAGCCGGTTGCGAGGCGGCAGAAGTTACTGCCGCGCGTTGCAGAGCGCGCGCCGCGTGAGGAAGTCGCCACAAACGGCGCGATGCGCTGGCAGGTCGAGCAGCCTCTGACGCCGCAGCAGCGAGAGGCCACCGAGCAGTTGATGCTGGCTCTCAGGCTGGCGAGCGCGAAGCTCAATTACGCGCAACGGGAGATGCGAGAGATCGGACGCGCCGGAAAATAGGGCGCGACAGAAAGAAACTGACAGTGCAGGCGGAACGGAGCAATTATGAGAACGAAACTTAATTCATGGCTGAAACTTTTGTGCCTCGTCGTCGCGCTCGGCGCGGCGGGAGCGACCGGCGCGCGGGCGCAGCAGCCCCAAGGCGCGCCGAGGCTTCAACTCGACAACGAACAGTCGCTCGCGCAGAAGGCTAGCGAACTGATCGACGTGAACCTCGACGAGACTTTGCTGCGCATCATCCCGAAGAAGATCAAAACGAAGACGGACGACGGCAAAGAAATAGACATCGGCGCGATCATCGGCGGCCTCAGGGGCGTCTACGTGCGCAGCTACGGCTTCAACAACGAGGGCGAATACGGCGAGGCCAATCTCGCGGCGGTGCGCACGCAATTGCGCGCGCCCGGCTGGGCGCGGCTCGTCAACATCGTCAAGAAGAATGCGGACGACAACGTCAACATCGAGGTCTACATGATGACCGCCACCGGGCGCATAGACGGTATCGCCATCATCGCGCTCGAACCGAAGCGTCTGACGCTCCTCAACATCGTCGGCTCGATTGACCTCGAAAAATTGAGCCAACTCGAAGGCCAGTTCGGCATCCCCGAACTCGGCATCGGCAGCGGCAGCGGCGGCGACAAAGAGAGCAAGCCCGCGAAGAAGCAGTAGGGAGAGAAAAACATGATGCGCCGGACATTCATCCCGCTACTGCTGCTGCTACTGCTCGTCGCCAGCGCCGCATCGGCCTTCGCCACCGCGACGATGAAAGGGGCGGAGTATAGCGCGGTCGTTAAACTCATCGAGTCGCATTACGGCGTCAAGCATCGCGGCATCCCCTTTGTCGCCAACCTCGGCGTGAAGACCGCGAAGGTGGTTTCGAAAGATGCGCGACGCGTGCTCCGCTTCGGCGACTTCAAACTGGCGATCTTCGAGGATCAGGATTTTTCGGGGCGCGACACGGCAGGCGCAGACATCCGCGCCCGCCTCGGGCAGACGCTCCAACCCGAGTGGCATCCGCTCGTCAGCGTGCGGCTGGAAGAGGAAGGGCAGACTTACACCTACACGAAGGCGGACGGCGACAAGTTCAAAGTCCTCATCGTCACCATCGGGCAGCGCGACGCGACCGTGCTGCAAGTCAACCTCAACGCGGAAGAGTTTGCCAAACTGCTGTTGAACCCCGAACGGGAAAGCCGCGAACTGACGAACGAAGCGGCGAGCGTCGAACAGTAACAGAGCAGGGATGAAGCCGGGAGGATGAAAAAAGCCTTCGAGACGCGCAAGCCTGACCTTCGTCCTTCACCCTCATTATTCATCCTTAATCAAACGGAGCATTCACACGATGAGAAGCCGGGACATTTTCTCACAGGCCATCAGGCGCGGAATTTCATTCGCGCTCACGCTGTTGCTCGCGTCGGGCGGCGCGTCCGCCGTGGCGCAGGAAGCGGCGCAGGACGACGAGGTGGTGAAAGTCAGAACGCGCGTCGTCTTTCTCGACGCGCTCGTGACGGACAAGAAAACGAAGTCGTTCGCCTCCGGCCTCACGGCGGACAACTTCGAGGTGCTGGCCGACGGCAAGCCCCGCCCCGTCTCCTACTTCACGCGCGAAGGCGACCGGAATCGTCGCCCGCTCGCGCTCGCGCTCGTCTTTGACCTCGAACGTCTCGGCGCGGGGCGTTACATGCGCCGCACCGAAATCCTCGAAGCGATGGCGGCGGAACTCTCGAAACTTCCCCCGGAAGACGAGGTGGCCGTCGTCGTGCTCGACCCGAACGGCGTCGAAGACCGGCGCGAATGGCTGACGCCTTTCACGCGCAACCGCGCGCAGGTGGCCTCTGCGATGGCAATCGTCCCGACGCTCGTCGGCGAGGGCGCGGGCGGCGACGGCGGCGACGATGAAGGCGCGCCCGCGCAGGAAGCGGCCAAACGCCGCGCCGAGTCCGCCGGTACGCACGGGGCGACGCAAACGCCCTCCGCGCAGACTTCCGGGGAGGCCGAAGGGGGGGCGGCCAAAGCGGGCGAGCAAGCCACGGAAGAGAAGGAAAATGAGAAGGGCAAGAAGGGAACTTCGATCACTATCGGGACGGGCGGCGTGAAAGTCGAATCGGGCGACGAGCGGGACAAGATCGTCGACGAAGAGGACGAAGAGGTTGAGGTTGACTACATCAAGGACAAGAAGGGCAACACCGTGAAGCGCATCGCCAAGCCTGACGGCGCGCTGATCATCGAGCGCACGAACAAGGACGGCACGACCACGAGCGATTATCAGGAGCCTTTCGATCTCGCGGCGGCAGCCGTCGAGATCACGAAGCGCGTCGCGGCGGAACGCCCCAACTCGCAGCCCGCGCTCGTTTACATCACGGACGGCATCGCGCCGGTCTTTTACACGCAGAGAGATTACGTCGAAGCGAAGCTCCTGAAGTCGAACGTCATCTTCAGCGCGCTCGTGACGGACATGAAGACGGGCTTCAAGTTTGCGATGCCGCTCCTGAAACCGCTCGGCAATCTCGCGGGCATCAGCATTTCGGGGAGCGCGCAGTATCTCGCAAAGGCGACGGGCGGCGAATCGGTGCGCGTGCGCCGACCCGCCGACTACGCGCGCGGCCTGAGCCAGATCGTCGGCAATCTCAACTCGCGCTACAGCCTCGGCTTCACGCTTGCCGAGACGGAGACCGACGACGGCCAGATGCACCCGCTTGAAGTGCGCGTCCGCGCGCGCGATGCCAAAGGCAAGGAGCGCAAGCTCGAAGTGAAGGCGCGGCGCGGTTACTACATGCCGACGGACACGAAGCAGCCGAAGCCTGCCGAGGCCGCTGACAAGGCGACCGCGACCGAAGCGACCCAGAGTGAACGGGTGAAGAACTGAGCGATGGCCGGAGCGTCTCGTAAAACCGTGGGGCAGAGGCTCGTTCCCTGTCGCCGCACTTATCCCGGTGTTGTTGGACGCTTGAAAATCAGGGGCGCATGATGATAGACACATTCAAATTGATCGCCGCCACGACGTGTTGCCTGTGGCTGTTCGCGCCCGCAGGAGGCGCACAGGCGGCGGGAGCGCGTGCGGCGGCGGCGCAAATTTCCGCCAGTGGCGGCGGCGCGGCAAGCAGGAGCGAGGCGGCGGCTTTGTTCGTCTCGAAGTGGAAATTCAAGACGGGCGGGAGCATCTATTCGACGCCTGCGATTGCGGGCGGGGTCGCTTATTTCGGCAGTTACGATCATTACTTCTACGCGATAGACAGCGCGACGGGGCGCGAGTTGTGGAAGTACAAGACGGGCGGGCGCATCCTCGGCTCGCCCGCGCTCTCCGGCGGTCAGGTCTACTTCGGCAGTCAGGACACGCGCATCTACGCGCTCGACGCCGCGACGGGCAAAGAGCGTTGGAAGTTCAAAGCCGAATACGCGGTGAACTCGACGCCGGTCGTGAGCGGCGGGACGGTCTATTGCGCGGGCACGGTCGGCCTGCTCTACGCGATTGACGCGCAGACGGGGCGACAGGTGTGGCAACTCAGCGCGGAGGCGGGCGCGCCCACTTCGCCGCTGCTCTCCGGCGACACGCTCTACGTGGGGAGCGGGCGCGGCCTGCACGCCGTCGAGGCCGCCACGGGTCGGAAGAAGTGGACGGCGAAGACTTCGCGCCCGGTCGTCTCCGCGCCCACGGGCGATGGCGAGACCGTCTACTTCACGAGTCTCGACAATCAACTCCACGCCGTTGACGCCGCGACCGGACAGCAAAAGTGGAGTTTCAACACGCAGGGCGGCCTGCCACACTCGCCCGCGCTCGGCGGCGGCGTGCTCTACTTCGGCGGCATTGACGGAAACCTCTACGCGGTTGACGCCTCGACCGGACACCTGCGCTGGAAGTTTGCCGCCGAGCAGGGCATCACCTCCGCCCCCGTCGTCTCAGGCGCGCTCGTCCACTTCGGCAGCCTCAAAGGTCTCTACACGCTCGACGCCGCGACCGGGCAACTCAAATCTGCTTACACGACCGAACGCATCGTCACCTCGACGCCCATCGTCTCGGGCGGTCTCATCTACTTCGGCGGCTGGGATGGCAGCCTCTACGCCTTGCAGTAAACGCCCTTCGTACTTACCGTCGCCCGCGCCGCGCCTAAAAACCTCCGCGTTGACACCCGGAAAGACGCGCCTGTATCATCCGGTGCAGTTTTCTTTCACGCGTTTTCGAGCCTGACTTTGCCAGAAGAATATTGCCGGAGGGGTGTTGCCGCGTGCGGCTTTTTGGCGCGTGCGCGGTCGCTCTCCTCAAGCGTGTGTGGCTGATGGAGAAACTTATCGTTCGGCGCGTCGGCGTGCTCGTCAAACCGCACCACCCGGAGGCGGTCAAGACCATCTGTCGCCTGCTCGAATGGCTCACGCCGCGCGGCATCTCGCTCGTCGTCGGCCCGCGCGTCGAACGCGGCGAGATCGAACGCGAGACGGGCTGTGCCGTCGAGACGATGGATCACGAGGAACTCGCCGCCAGCGTGGACATGATCATCGTGCTCGGCGGCGACGGCACGATGATCGCCGCCGCACGCCTGCTGGATAATCGCGACGTTCCCGTCGTCGGCGTCAACTACGGCACGCTCGGCTACCTGACCGAAGTGCGCGTCGAAGAGATGACGGACGCGCTCGAAACGATCGTCACGGGCAACTATCACCTCGACCGCCGCGTGATGCTCGCCGCCGAACTTCATCGCGGCACGGAGAAACTTCTGCGCAACCGCGTCCTGAACGACGTGGTGATCAGCAAGTCCGCGCTGGCGCGCATCATCGAGATCGAGACGTGGTTCAATGGGCAACTCGTCAACTGCTTTCGCGCCGACGGCCTCATCATCTCCACGCCGACCGGCTCGACCGCCTATAACCTGTCGGCGGGCGGCCCCGTCGTCTACCCTTCGATGAACGCCATCGTCATCACCCCCATCTGCCCGCACACGCTCTCAAACCGCCCGCTCGTCGTGCCCGACGACGCCGAAATCGAACTCGTCCTCAAGACGCCGAAAGAGGAGGTCGCCCTCACGCTCGACGGGCAGGTCGGCTATCGCATGGAAGTGAATGATCGCGTCCTCATCGCCAAGAGCCGCACGACCTTCAACCTCGTACAGCCCCTCAACCGCAACTATTTCGAGGTGCTGCGCGGAAAATTGAAATGGGGAAGATAATGGTAAGTGAATCGTGAATCGTCAATCGTGAATAGATGAAGACAGTTCTTCTCTATTCACGATTTACGATTCACGATTCACGAGGAGAATACATGGCTGACGACAGACGAGATGAAGATGTGACGACGCCGAAAGTTCGCTCGGACGCTTACGAGCGCGAGGCGACGACCGACCTCAAGGACGCGACGCCGGATCGGCCAAAGGGGATGCCGCTGCACACGCGTATTCTGATCGGCCTGATCGTGGGCGTGGTGGCGGGCGTGGTGGTGAATCGCGTGTTCGGCGGCGAGCACACGAGCGTCGCGTGGACGATTCGCCACATCACCGAGCCGATCGGGACTCTGTTCCTGCGTCTGCTGCTGATGGTCGTGATCCCGCTCGTGTTCTCGTCGCTCGTCGTCGGCGTCGCGGGGATCGGCGACATCCGCAAACTCGGTCGCGTCGGGCTGAAGTCTTTCGCCTACGTGCTCGTCATCTCCGGCATCTCGGTCGTGATCGGGCTGACGCTCGCCAACACGATCCGCCCCGGCGAGCGCATCGACGCGGAGACGAAAGCGGGACTCGAAACGCGCTACGGCACGGACGCGTCGAAGCGCGTGGCCGACGCGACGAAGGCCGCCACCACCGATTCGCCTCTGATGCAGGTGGTGAAGACGGTCGTGCCGGAGAACCCTGTGGCGGCGGTCGCAGGCATCATCGCCGGGCGCGAAACCCAGACCGACACGCCGAACATGCTTCACCTGATGTTCTTCGCCGTCATCCTCGGCATCGCCGCCACGCTCGTGCCGGAGAACATCACCGCACCACTCCTACAGGGCTTGCAGGCTCTCTTTGAAATCTCCGCGAAGATCATCGACATCATCATGAAGATCGCGCCCTTCGCCGTGGCCTGCCTGCTCTTCAACAACACGGCGCGCTTCGGCCTCGATCTGCTGCAAGCTCTCGGGTGGTTTGTCCTGACCGTGCTCGGCGGCCTCGCCCTGCACATGTTCGGCGTCTATTCGCTCTCGGTCTATTTCCTCTCCCGCATCTCGCCGCTCGAATTCTTCCGCCGCATCAAGACCGTCTTGCTCACGGCCTTTTCCACGTCGTCTTCCAACGCGACGCTGCCGACGGCCTTGCGCGTCTCGGAGGAAAATCTCGGCGTGCCGCGCGAGATCAATAGCTTCGTCCTGACCGTGGGCGCGACGGCCAACCAGAACGGCACGGCTCTCTACGAAGGCGTCACCGTGATCTTCCTCGCGCAACTCGCCGGGATTGACCTGACCATCGGCCAGCAACTCGGCATCGCCTACTTCGCCATCCTCGGCGGCATCGGCACGGCGGGCGTTCCCTCCGGCTCGATCCCCTTTATCATCGTTATGCTCGTTACCTACGGCATCAACCCCGCGCTCATCGCCATCATCCTCGGCGTGGATCGGCTGCTCGACATGTGCCGCACAACCCTGAACGTCGCGGGCGACATCACGGCGGCGACCTTCGTCGCGCGCTCG
>DASPJG010000005.1:0-6450 GCA_035628755.1 Pyrinomonadaceae bacterium | reverse complement strand
TCGGCGGGCTTGCTTATTTCGGCTTCAAGAAAGCTGAGGAAGTGGCGAAGAACTTAAACACGAACACAGCCCCGGCGCGGCAATCGGCCAACACCAAGCAGTATGTCAATACGCGTCAGGGACGCACCGGCAACCTCGCGGATAACTTCGTTGATTTCTCATTCTATTACCCGGACAACTGGGAGCTTGACCCCAACCCCGCCCCGAACTTCGTCAGGGTCGAACGCAAAATGACCGACGACGACGGCAACTTCACGCAGGAGAACTTCGCCGTCGGTTGGGTGAGCGCGACGGGCACTGCGCTCGACAAGCAGTTGATGCCGCAACTCGCCACGCAGTTCAACACGCAGTTTGCGGCGCAGTTCCCGAATTACAAGAAGGTGTCGGAGGGCGAGACGAAGATCGGCGCATACGAGGGCTACGAATTTCGCTTCACGGCGGAGAAGAACAACGTCAACTTCTGGGGGCGCGTCGCCATGCTGCCGCCGCCCTCGGGACAGAAGAAAGGCGTCGCGCTCGTGATGATCGCGTCTGACCGCGCGCCGGAGTTGTCGGGCGTCGAAGACGTGGGCGAGAAGGGCGAGTTGCCGGTCATCCTCGAATCGTTCCGCTTCGGTTCGGCCACGTCGAAATAGCCTCCAGTCGTCGAACATGGGTGGAACTTCTGCAAGCGGTGAGGGCGGGGCGTCGTCGTCAGGCGGCGTCTCGCCCGTCTGGTTGGTCGTGATCGCCGTGCTGATCTGGAGCACGGGCGGGCTGTTCATCAAGTGGAGCACGCTCTCGGACACGGAACTGACGGGCGCGCGCGCCCTGTTCGCGGCGGCGACCGTGATGCTGTTGACGAGGCGCGAGGGCTTTCGCCTCAACCTCGTCACGGCTGTCGCAGCCCTTTTCTACGCCGCGCTGGTCTACCTCTTCGTCCGCGCGACGATGCAGACCACCGCCGCCAACGCCATCTTCCTGCAATACACCGCACCCGTCTACGTCCTGCTCGCAGAGCCTTTCTTCTACAAGGAGAAGTACCGGGCGGCGAATTTCATCGTCGTCGCTTTCTGCCTGTTGGGGATGTCGCTGTTTTTCGTCGGCCAACTCAGGCCGCAGGACGTGGAGGGCAATATCGCCGCGCTCACTTCGGGTTTCTGCTTCGCGGGCTTCTTCCTGCTGCTGCGCCACCCGCGCGCGCGCGAAGTCAACCGCGCCTCGTCCGTCATCTACGGAAACCTGCTGCTCGGGCTGGTGCTGCTCCCGTCGGTCGTGCGCGGCGCGGAGCATTTCACGGCGACCAACCTCGTCATCGCCGCTTACCTCGGCATCATCCAACTCGGCGTCTCCTACACGCTGCTCACGCTCGGCGTCGAGCGCGGCGTGAAATCGCTCGACGCCGGAATCATCGGCTACATCGAACCCACCCTCAACCCCGTCTGGGTCTTCCTCTTTCTCGGTGAACGCCCCGCGAAGTGGGCGCTCCTCGGCGGCGCGATCATCATCGCCGCCGTCGCCTCGCATACCGTCTGGACGGCGCGAAAAAAGCGCGACGCGGAGCAGATAGCGGCGGGCTGAAACAAGCGGATTGACCTCGACCGTCCCCGCCCGCCTGCGTATTTTCCCCTCATTCAAGCATGAATAATCGTGTGCGTTTGCGCGTCGGAAACTTATAACTCCGGCGGGGCGGGCGTGTTTTCGTCCAGCGTTTACGCCGTCTCCGGGCGCGTGCGGCGCGCGAGTGCGGGAGAGCGCGCGGATTATTTTGTGAATTAATTTAGGCAATCGCTTGCCGTTCGGCGGAAAATTTAGTATCACTACCCCACCACAAGAATTTTGGAACAAGGGGGCATGACGGGGAAAGTTGTAGCTTAGACGCGCTCGACTCTCGAACCTCGTCATGTTGTGCGCCCGCCCGTTCGGTAGGTGGTGGCCTTTCTTTGTCCGACGCACGACCGTCCGGCGACCTTCGATTTAACAGTGCTTTAACAGAACAGTCGCCCGCTGAAGTGAAGGTCACAACAGCAAAGTAGCAGGGACTAAGCATGCCGCAAATTTTTCACCGCAGTACCAACACGCTCGCCAAGCTGAGCATCTTCGGCTCGATCTTCGTCCTGTTGTTCGTGACGTGGGCGGTGGCCGAGATTAACCGCTCGTCGTGGAACACGGGCGCGTTCGACGAGCGCGAGCAGCCCGTCCAGTTTTCGCACAAGCACCACACGGGCGACGACGGCATTGACTGTCGCTACTGTCACACGTCCGTCGAGGTCTCTTCCAGCGCGGGGCTGCCGCCGACCAAGACCTGTATGAACTGCCACTCGCAACTGTGGAGCGATAGCCCGTATCTCGAACCCGTGCGCGCCAGTTGGAAAGAGAACAAGCCCATTGAGTGGACGCGCGTTCACGATCTGCCCGACTACGTTTACTTCAATCACAGCATCCACGTCGCCAAAGGCGTCGGCTGTTCTTCGTGTCACGGGCGCGTGGACGAGATGCCGCTCGTCTATCAGGCGGCGTCCTTGCAGATGGAGTGGTGTCTGGAGTGCCACCGCGAGCCGGAACGTTACCTGCGCCCGAAATCACAGGTCTTCAACATGGACTGGCAGCAGGAGAACGCTCTGGCCGAGAACAAGACGCCGGAGCAGTTGGCGCGCGGGCGCGAGTTGAAAGCCGAATACAAAGTGCGCCCGCGCGCCATCCTCGAAAGTTGTTCGACTTGCCACCGCTGAGACGCGCGGCGAGAGGTTGAGAAGTAGATGCACATCAAAGAGACTTTCCCCGAACTGTACAACATTCGCCGCCCCGTCAAGCGCGAGGAGATACGCGCGCGCCTCGAAGAGAAGACGGGCAAGGAATACTGGCGCAGCCTCGAAGAATTGGCCGATTCGGGACAGTTTGAAGATTTTCTGCACTCGGAGTTTCCGCGACAGGCGGGCGAATGGGACGACGAAGTAGGCCGCCGCACGTTTCTGAAGTTGATGGGCGCGTCGCTCGCCCTCGCCGGTCTCACGTCCTGCTCTTACCAGCCGCCGGAAACCGTCGTCCCCTTCGTGCGCCAACCGGCGGAACTCGTCCCCGGCAAGCCGCTCTTTTTCGCCACCGCGATGCCGATGCCCGGCGGCGCATCCGGTCTGCTCGTGCGCAGCAACGAGGGACGACCGACACACGCAGAGGGCAACCCCGACCACCCGACCAGCGGCACGCCCGAACGCCCCGCCGGGCAGCGCGTCGCCGCCACGGACGTGTTCTCCATCGCCTCGATCCTTTCGCTCTACGACCCCGACCGTTCCGAGACGATCACCAATCGCGGCGAGATTCGCCCCTACACGGCCTTCCTCGGCGAGGTTCGCACGCGCCTCGACGAGATGCGCGGGCGCGGGGGCGCGGGGCTGCGTTTTCTGACCGAGACCGTCACGTCGCCGACGACCGCCGCGCAGTTGAGAACGATCCTCGCGGCTTTCCCCGGCGCGAAGTGGCACCAGTACGAACCCGCGGGCACGAACAACGCCGCGCTCGGCGCGCAACTCGCCTTCGGCCAACCCGTCAACACCGTCTATCGCTTCGAACGCGCCGACCGCGTGCTTTCACTCGATTCCGATTTCCTCTCCAGCGGCCCGGCCAACCTGCGTTACTCGCGCGATTTCGCCTCGAAGCGGCGCGTCGGCGAAGGCAAGACCGACATGAACCGTCTCTACGTGGTGGAGACGACGCCGACGAACACGGGCGCGTTCGCAGACCACCGCTTCGCTGTCAAGCCGAGCCAGTTGGAGACGTTCGCGCGCGCTCTGGCCGCCGCCCTAGGCGCGCCCGGCGTTTCGACCGACGGCGCGCAATACCAGAACGTCCCGCACGCCCAGCACCTCTTTGCCATCGCAAAAGATTTACAGGCGGCGCGTGGCCGTTCCATCGTCGTTGCGGGCGAGCACCAGACGCCCGCCGTCCACGCGCTCGCGCACGCGATGAATCAGGCGCTCGGCAACGTCGGGCAGACGGTTGTTTACACCGACCCGGTTGAGGCGCAGCCCGTGGATCAAGTGGCGAGTTTGCGCGAACTCGTCGGCGACATCGAGGCGGGGCGCGTCGAGATGCTGGTCATCGTCGGCGGCAATCCCGTCTATAACGCTCCGGTCGATCTCGCTTTGACGAAGGAAAGGCTCGACAAGATCAGGACGCCCGACGGCAGAGACGGCCTGCGCATCCACCTCAGCCTCTACGACGACGAGACTTCGGAGCTTTGCCACTGGCACATTCCCGAAACGCATTTCCTCGAATCGTGGGGCGACACGCGCGCGCACGACGGCACGGTTTCCATCATCCAGCCGCTCATCGCCCCGCTCTACAAAGGCCGGAGCGTCAACGAATTTCTCGCGGCCTTCACGGACAAGCCCGAACAGGCAGGCTACGACATCGTGCGCGACTACTGGCGGACGCAGCGTCTCGAATCGCTCGTCGCCTCGCAGCCCGCCGTCGTCGCGCAAGCCACCGTCCCCGCAGGCGCGGGCGGCGGCCAAAGCACGCAGGGCGCAGGCGGCGCGGCAGGCGGCAACACGGCGGGCGCGAACGCATCCGCGTCGCCAAGCCCGACGCCAAGCGGAAGTCCAACACCGAGCGGAAGCCCGACACCGGGCGCGACGCCGAACGCGGCGACGAGAACTGCCGCCGCCGCTCCCGCGAACTTCGACGAGGCGTGGCGCAGGGTCGTCCACGACGGAGTTATTCCCGGCACGGCGGCGAGAGAGCGCAGCGTCTCGGTGAGCGGCAACTGGTCTGCAAACCTGTCGCCCGCGCAGCCCGCCTCCGGCGGCCAGTTCGAGATCATCTTCCGTCCCGACCCGACCGTCTATGACGGACGTTTCGCCAACAACGGCTGGTTGCAGGAGTTGCCGAAGCCCCTGACCAAATTGACCTGGGACAACGCCGCTTACATGAGCCTGAACACGGCGCGGCGCATGTTCGGCCTGAGCGAAAACGACTACACGTTCAAGGGGCGCGAGTTCAACGCGCCGCTCGTTGACCTGCGCTATCGAGGGCAGACGGTGCGCGCGCCCGTCCTCATCGTGCCCGGCCAGCCCGACGACGTGGTGACGGTGACGCTCGGCTATGGCCGGACGCGCGCCGGGCGCGTCGGCACGAGCACGGAGGACAAGCCGCTCGGCTACAACGCCTACCGCCTGCGCACGTCCGACGCGATGTGGCAGGGCGCGGGGCTGGAAGTCGTGCCGACGGGCGAAGAGTATTTGCTCGCCGTCACGCAACTCCACTTCAACATGGAGGGGCGCGAGATCGTCCAGAGCAACACGCTCAGGCAGTATTTGGAAGGCGGAGGCGACGCGAGCCACAACGTCGAGGGCGGCGCGAGCGTGGCGACGCACGAGGGCGCAGCCGAAGTGGTCGGCAAAGAGACGCACAAACTGCCGGGGCCGAACGACACGCTCTACCCGAACTACGAGTATACGGGCTACAAATGGGGCATGGCCGTCGACATCGCTTCGTGCGTCGGCTGCCAGTCGTGCGTCATCGCTTGCCAGTCGGAGAACAACATTCCCATTGTCGGCAAGGAGCAGGTCGCGCGCAGCCGCCACATGCACTGGCTGCGCGTTGACACCTACTTCAAGGGCTTGGCGGAAAACCCCGAGGGCGTGCATTTCATGCCGATCCCCTGCATGCACTGCGAACTCGCGCCGTGCGAGCCGGTCTGCCCCGTCCACGCCACCGTCCACAGCGCGGAGGGCACGAACGACATGGTTTACAACCGCTGCATCGGCACGCGCTATTGCTCCAACAACTGCCCGTACAAGGTGCGCCGGTTCAACTTCCTGCTCTATCAGGATTTCGACACGCCCTCTCTGAAGATGATGCGTAACCCGGACGTGACCGTCCGCTCGCGCGGCGTCATGGAGAAATGCACCTACTGTATCCAGCGCATCTCCTACGCGCGCATCGAGTCGGAGAAGGAGGGGCGGCGCGTGCGCGACGGCGAGATCGTCACGGCCTGCCAATCGGCCTGCCCGACCGAGGCGATCATCTTCGGCGACTTGAACGACCAGAACAGCCGCGTCGCCAAGATGCAGCACGACAAACGCAACTACAGCCTGCTCGCGGAACTCAACACGCGCCCGCGCACGACGTACCTGTCGGCGATGCGCAATCCGAACGAAGAAATTCATGGGGCGTAAAATTTCATGGCATCAAGAGTAGACGAGCCGCACGACGACCTAATCCACGTTACGCCTAATCCCGTCATCGAGCCGGGGCACACCGCCGCGACCGTGACGGACAAGATCAGCGCGCTCGTGCTCAAACGCAAGACGCCGCTCGGGTGGTACATCGGCTTCTTCATCTCGTTCTCGCTGGCGAACGTGTTGATGTTCACCATCGCCTACCTCGTCACGACCGGCATCGGCATCTGGGGCAACAACTGGCCGGTCGGGTGGGCGTTCGACATCATCAACTTCGTCTGGTGGATCG
>DASPJG010000004.1:0-5668 GCA_035628755.1 Pyrinomonadaceae bacterium | reverse complement strand
AAAGCTCCGGCGGGCGCGCGTCGGCGTCGCTCGCACCGGGCTGGCTCCCGGCGGCTGTCTTCGTTCGGTTCGTTTCCTTCATTGTCGGAGCTATCTTGCAAGTTGCGTCTGAATTGCTTTGCCGGGTGAACCGAGCAAGCCGCTCAACTGTTCGACGGTGCGCGCGGTTGCGCCGCGATTGCGCTCGAAGGCGGATTGCGCGTTCGCTCCGAGGATGCGCCTGCGTTCCCCGTCTTTCAAAAGCCCGGTTAATTTTCCCGCGAGCACGCCGGGCGCATCCTCTTGCGTCAACGGCTGCATCTGGATGAGACCGTCGGCCTCCAAAAAAGTTTGCACAATCGAAGCGAAGTTTGCTGTATGCGCGCCCGTCAACATGCAGGCTCCGGCTGCCGCAGGCTCGATCATGCTGTGCCCGCCTTTGGGCGGAATGCTGCCGCCGAGAAAAACTATGTCCGCCATCCGGTAGAGCGCGCGCAGTTCGCCCATGCTGTCCAGCAAGATCACCTCGCACGCCGTATCTTCGGCTCGACGCTCCGCCGAACGCAGCGCCCAGTTGAAGCCGGACGACTCCAACAGGGTTGCGACCTCCGCGAAGCGGTGAGGCTCTCGCGGAGCGATGAGCAATCGTGCCCGACGCCCTTCCACGCTCTCTCGCACCTGCTTGAAAGCCTCTAGAAGGATGCGTTCTTCGGGCATGTGCGTGCTGGCCGCGACGATGAGCGGGCGTCCGTCGCCGAACCGAAACCGCTCGCCGAGTTCTCTGGCCGACGACTGTTCGGCGGAAGCCAGTTCGATGTCGAATTTCATGTTGCCCGTCACGCGCACGCGTTCGGCTGAAAGCCCCAGTTGCCGCATGCGTTCGGCATCGTCTTCCGTTTGCATGAGAGCCAGATGGAGGTCGTCTACGGCGCGCGCCATGAAGCCTGCCACGGGCTGGTAGCTTTGCAACGCTCTCGGAGAGAGCCTGCCGTTGATAATCGCGGTGGGAACTTTTCGCTTGCGACACTCGCGCAGGAAGCGCGGCCACAACTCACGCTCTATGATGAGCACGACCGAAGGGTTGATGCTGCGGAGCGCACGGCGAACCGTCCATTTCCAATCCGTGGGAAAATAAAAGACCCCGACGGCTTCTTCTCTGAACATGGCGCGCGCCATGAACTGTCCGGCCATCGAAGTCGTCGTGATAACGAGGTCGTATCCGGGAAAGCGTTCCCGAATCAGACGTACCAGCGGGCGCGCGATCAGCACCTCTCCGACGCAAATACAGTGAATCCAGAGCACGGGGCGGCCACCGGTCGCCGCCAGAGGTTGATATTGGCCGAAGCGCGCCCGCAGACGTTCGAGAGTTCTTCTGTCACGGCGCACGCTGCGAATCGTGAAAGGCAGGAATCGTATAAATTCGATGATGAGAAAAATGCTGAGAAGGAAGTACATCTGTTTGGCCTGAGGCTGATGAGAAATGAGACACCTGCCGGCGGCGAATCGCTCAAGTCCGGTTGAGACCTTCGATGCCTGCCCGTCGCCTGCTCAGGTTGGAGGCTTTTATAACATGAAAATGGCGGCGGGAAACAAATCCGCCGGGTGACCGCACGAAAAGCCCGTGCGACTACGGCGCGATGGTTTCAGCGCGCTCTCCGATTCAACGCAAGCCCGTCGCCATAGTCCATCTCCTTGAACAAAACCTCGCCCGTACAATACAATCGCCTCGCTCCCGTGTGCTTCTACGCTACGCTTGGCGACGAACTCAAAGAAACTCATCTCTTCCGAAATGGTTAGAGTTTTAAACTGGAAATGCTGCCAGCATGCGAACTGCCTGACATGATTTTCCTCATCTCGCGGCAACGTGGGCAGAACCGTTATGAAGAACTTTCGTCTCCCCGAAAGGCGCACCGGCGTTCTTGATTTTTGCTTTCGGCAGCAAGAGTGTTGACGGCCTTCGTTTTTAAATACTAGAGTATTTAGAAGCAAACGCTCACGTCCCGACCTCCGTCAAATCTCTTTGCTGTAAAACCCCCTCGGAATTTCAGCACCCTTATTCACGCAACACACGATGTACCCACACACGACTCCGTTTTTTGGCATGGCCGACGCTCCCTCCACGCTGGCCGAGTTGTTACGCTGGAGAGCCGCGAGGCAGCCCCACCAACTCGCATGGACTTTTCTCACCGACGGAGACAGAGAAGAGAGCAGTCTTACTTACCTGCAACTCGACCGGCAGGCAGCAAGCATCGCGCGCCGTCTTCGTGAGCAGAAGGCAGAGGATGAACGCGTGCTCATCCTCTGCCCGCCCGGCAAGAGCTTTATCAGCGCGTTCTTCGGTTGCCTCTACGCGGGCGCAATCGCCGTCCCCGCGTATCCTCCCCGGCTCAATCACAATCTTGCGAGGATGCAGTCAATCGTCTACGACGCGCAACCCTCGATAGCTCTCACGTCCGGCGAGCTTCTTAAGAGGCTGCAAACATCTTTCGCAGTGGACGAGCACCTGCGCAAGTTGGTGTGGCTCGATGCGGACGCGCCCGGCGGAGAGGAATCGCCCGGCTCTTACTGCCACCGCGCGCAAAGCTCCGATCTGGCCTTTCTCCAGTACACCTCCGGCTCAACCGGCGCGCCGAAGGGCGTGATGCTCTCTCACGAAAACTTACTGCACAACGCCGGGCTGGTTTATCAAGCCTGTTTGCACACTTCCTCAGACAGGTACTTTTCATGGCTGCCTGCGTTTCACGACATGGGCTTCATGGCCGGTGTGTTGCAGCCTTTATACGCGGGGATTCCCGCAGTTCTGATGTCGCCCGCCTCGTTCTTACAACGTCCGGTGAGTTGGCTTCAGGCCATCTCGCGCTATCGTGCGACGACCAGCGGAGCGCCTAATTTTGCTTTCGATTTATGCGCCCGAAAAATTAAGCCCGAACAGCTTGAGGGCATTGACCTGAGCAGTTGGACGATTGCTTTCAACGGCGCGGAGCCGGTTCGTGAAGAGACTTTAAGGAGATTCAACGCCGCCTTCGAGCCTTTCGGTTTTCGCCCTCAAGCCTTTTACCCTTGCTACGGGCTGGCGGAGGCCACCTTGATGGTTTCAGGCAGCCGCAAGCTCACGAAGACGCATGTCGCTTCTCTGGATTCTCGCGCGCTGGAAGAGGATCGCGTAGTCGAGGCCGAGAGCAGTGAAGAACAGTCGCAGAGTTTCGTCGGCTGCGGCGAACCGCTGCCCGGACAGAAGGTGCTGATAGTTCACCCGGAAACTCTGATGCCCTGCTCGCCGTCCGAAGTCGGAGAAATCTGGGTTTCGGGGGCGAGCGTGGCGAAGGGGTACTGGGGGCGTCCAGACGAATCGGAGCGCACCTTTAACGCGCGGCTTGCGACCGATGGCTCCGAGTCATTCCTCCGTACCGGCGACCTCGGTTTCCTCAGCCGAGGCCAGCTTTACATCACGGGCAGGCTCAAAGACCTGATCATCCTCCGCGGGCGCAACCTCTACCCGCACGACATCGAATGGAGTGTCGAGCGAAGCCATCCGGCCTTACGTCAATACGGCGGCGCGGCCTTCTCGGTCGTCGTAGAGGGCGAAGAACGTCTCTGCATCGTTCAGGAGATCGAACGCCGACGCCATGCGGAGGCCGCCACGGCGATTGAAAGCATACGGCGGGCGGTGGCCGAGTCTCACGAAGCGGCTGTGCACACGGTCGTGTTAATCAAGGCCGGAAGCCTTCCCAAGACTTCGAGCGGAAAGGTTCAGCGACACGTTTGTCGTCAGCGGCTACAGGCGGGAAGCCTTGAGACAGTGCTTGCGTGGCACGCCGACGCGGCCACGGAAACCGACGCGGCGGACAGGCTGCTTGAGGCTTCATTCGAGGCGACGTTTCAGACGGCGCGCGACATCGAGCGTTGGCTCGTCTCGGAAGTGGCCTCAAAGTATCAGGTCGATCCCGCGAGTATCGAGGTTGACCAGCCGCTTGATCGGTACGGACTTGATTCCCTCGCGGCGGTCGAGTTGCTGCACAGTGTCGAACGGCGATTTGGCGTCTCGCTATCCGCGCACAGTTTTCTCGATAGCCCGATCATCTCACGCCTCAGCGTCGAAATTCTCTCTCGCCTGCCCGGTGTCGAAACGGCTCTAGAGACCGAGCCGCTTGAAGAGGACGCGGAACAGACGACCGCGAGCCTTTCGTTCAACCAAAAATCTTTGTGGTTTCTGCGCGAGCTTGAGCCGGAGAGTCCTGCGTATAACATCGCGCGCGCCGTCCGCTTCCGAAATGGTCTGGACGTGAGCGCGCTGCGCGCGGCCTTTCAATCGCTCGTCGAGCGTCACCCGTCTTTGCGGACGACCTTTGTGATGGGCGACGGCGAACCCTTGCAGAGAATCGGGCGGCGCACGCGCGCTGCGTTTGAAGTGCTCGACGCTTCCGGTTGGAGCAAACAGGCGTTTGGCGAACGTCTCTCCGCAGAAGCACGTATGCCCTTCAACCTTGAGCAAGGGCCGCTCTTGCGCGTCATGCTGTTCGAGCGCGGCGCGCATGAATACGTCATGCTGCTCGTCGTGCATCACATCATTACCGATCTCTGGTCGCTGGGCGTGCTCATGCGTGAGCTGTCGGCGTTCTACGAGGCGGAGCGAAGCAGCCACGCCGCAACTCTGTCGCGCCGGGCTGTGCCATATACAAACTTCGTGCGCTGGCAGACGGAGATGCTGCGAAGCGCGGAAGGCGAGAGGTGGCGTTCGTATTGGTTGCAACAGTTGGGCGACGGAGTTCCCGCGCTTGAGCTTCCGAGCGACCGCCCACGGATGCCCGCGCAAACGTCTCGCGGCCAATCAGTCCAGTTCACGTTAGACACCGACACCACGCGCCGCCTGAGAGACCTCGGACGCGCTTCCGGCGCAACCCTCTACATGGTGTTGATGGCCGCCTTCCAGACATTGCTTTATCGCTACACGGGGCAGGAAGATTTTGCCATCGGCTCGCCCGTCTCCGGGAGGAGCCGCGCCAAACTGGCCGGACTCGTCGGATACCTCGTCAACATGATCGCCATTCGCGCGCGGCTTTCCGGCAGCCAGACCTATAGAGAATTGTTGGCTACTGTGAGACAGACCGCGCTCGAAGCCTTTGAGCATCAGGACTATCCTTTTTCTCTGCTCGTCGAGCAGCTTCAGGCGAAGCGAAACCAGAGCCGTTCCCCGATCTTTCAAGTCATGTTCGCCTTGCAAAACGTCTATCTGGAAGGCGAGGACAATGTCACCGCCTTTGCGCTCGGCGATGCGGGCGTGCAACTGCGCCTCGGCTCGTTGGAGATGGAGTCAATCGGCATCGAACAAACGCCCGGGCAGTTTGATTTGTCCCTGATCATGGTTGAAGCAGCCGGGGAACTGCGCGCCTCTCTGGAATACAACGCGGAGTTATTTGAATCCGACACCATCCGCCGGATGGCACAACATTTCCAAGTTTTACTCGAAAGCATCCTCTCGAATCCTGAACGACTCATCGCAGATTTCAACCTGTTAACCGCAGAGGAACAGAGGCGACAGGTCTACGATTGGAACGACACCGCGACGGACTATCCCGCCCATCTCTGCATTCATCAACTCTTCGAATCTCAGGCCAGTCGAACCCCTCACGCAGTCGCCCTCTGCTTCGACAACCAACAACTCACCTATGCCGAACTCAACGCACGCGCT
>DASPJG010000003.1:0-4793 GCA_035628755.1 Pyrinomonadaceae bacterium | reverse complement strand
TGAGGGTAAAATCTGCTGGCATCAGGAAAGGAGAAGGTGTACGCTCTCTCTATGACGCCCTTATCTCGCCCAAATCACCTTTGTTTGCCCGCCTTTACGCGATAGCTGAATAGAAACCGCGTTTTGTATTGTTCGTAAAATTCGTATTATCGGAATTACATAGTACGGAGGCAAACAACGTTTTTTAATTACTTAAAAAGCTAAATTAATAGATGTGAAACCTTGTGTGAAACGGAATTTGAAGGTGCTTTTCCAAGACAACCCTAGGACAGTAATTCAAGACGAACTTATTTTTCAGAAGAGTCATTATGAGCGATAAATAATGACGTTGTTACTGTGTACGTATCTACGTTTGTCATTGTTCTCTACGGAAGGGGTAACGGTCTAAGACGACTACTCTGTATTAAGAGGTGGGCGCATCTGCGTAGAGACCTGGTGCTGGTTGCCAGCCCTCGTAACAATCACCAAGATTTTGTGAGCAGGAGGGAGGCCGTTGAGTGGTGGAACAAATACAAGTAGCATGCGGCTAGTTCCCTTTTACCCTTTCGTGCTTACACCGTTTGACGCCCCTATCTTTTCCTTCCGGATACCAGAAATTAGTTCCGAAGCAATCCGGGCAATCAACCAGCGATTCGCTTTGATCTTTCTTTTGATCTTTATATTTATTGGGGGCATATTGTGGCTGGCTAGTATCTAGCTGGCTACGTTGTGGCTGGCTACGTCGTAGCTGCCAAGAGGATGTACTCACCTTATATTCGACACCTTGAATGACATTTTGGCCATGAGGCCGATCAACTTTCTCAACTAGTCCTTTGCCCTCAAGCGCGCGTGTAACCTGCTTTACTTTAGCGATGCTCATGTTAGCTCTCGCTGCTAGTCGTTCGTTGCTAATGCGGCAAGTGCTCTTTTTATAGCCCCATGATAGGCGATAGAGTTGCGTAAAGACTGCTTGCTCGAAAGTATCAAGATGCGGGTAAAGGTGGTCAATAATCTGGTGAGGAACTTCCGTATGGCCGTCTATTTCAGGGAGAGCCGCAATTAAATCTAGGTGGCTACGCTCTGGCTGGCTACGGCGTGGCCGGTTCTGAAGTGGCTGGCTAGGTTGTGGCTGGCTAGGTTGTGGCTGGCTATCGTGGCCGATCTTAGGCGGTTCTGGTAGCTGGCTAGGTTGTGGCTGGCTAGCTGCGGGCGATACCAAATCTTCTATTGATAGAGATTCAACCTCTTCCGGCTTTCGAAGGTTATCAAACATCCCGCCTTTAGCTCGCGCCGTGCGGGTAGGAATTGTGATTTTAGCTTTCGGTTCGCCTTTGCTCATTTACGCTTTTCCTTTAAAAGCCGGACTTTCGACGTTATTTCAAGGCGGGCAAGGAACTCTTTCGTCAGGTTTAGATAATCTTCGCTGCCTCTAGATGCTTGAGCATATTCGAAGATTGATTGACGGTAGGCTGGGGCTGCAATTAGATGCGTGTTGCTTCGAACGAGCGTTTCGAACAGCTTATCTCCGAACATCGACTGCGCCTGTTTATATGCTTCTGCCGACGCGGTGGTGCGAGCGTCGAATCGGGTTACAACATAGCCGAGTACATTTAACGAAGGGTTCGAACGGCGCACGCTCTTAATAGTCTCTTCCAAGTCCTGTGTGCCTTCAAAGGCATAATATTCAGCTGCCAGAGGCACGATAACGTAGTCAGACGCTAATAGTGCTTGCGTGACAACGATCCCTAGGCTTGGCGGGCAATCTATTAGTACGAAGTCGTATTCAGCGGAGAGAGAATTGAGCGAATCCTTGAGCCTGAACAGATCATCGAACTGGCTGCTTTTCTCCAACTTAGCCAACCGAATATGGGAAGCCGCCAGATCAAGGTTTTCGATGTGGGTTTCGTAAATCGCGGCTCCGAAGGGCAGCCCATCGCCCTTATTATCAATCAGAACATTAGCGAGCGTGTTCTGAATCATCTCCGGCGTCAGGAAAGTGCGGGTGAGATTACACTGAGAATCAAGATCAATCATCAGGACGCGGAAGCCTTCAATTGCCAGGCCGGCACCGAGATTGACTGCCGTCGTCGTTTTACCGACGCCTCCTTTTTGATTTGCGATTGCAATAGTTTTCATGCTGCCTCTGCGCGCTTCGGCTTCAAGTCCAAAACTTCGGCCTTGCTGACCAACTTCTCGCGTCGGTCAAGGGGGTTCTCGTACGTTTTAAGGATGCCTCGTTTGAATAGATCGGAGAGCTTCGCGCGGCTTATATTTAACAGTGCACGGGCTTCAAGCGCAGTTATCAAGTCATTCGGGGTATTCATAGCGCGATAGTGTATAGATAGATTCAAATGCGATCAAGATAATTCTGCTTGCAGCACAACACTTCTTTTTCGAATTTCCCTGCTTACTATTTGAGGCGGGTGAGGCACCATTCACCTTGAGCTTGCTCGCCAAATCCGCTCAAGGAGCCTTCGCTCTTCTCGACGGAAACGCTGATGCCAGACATCCTCTGCGGCGAGGCCAGCGAACTTTGTCAAGGCCATGACCACACTTTCCTGTTGACATTCTACAAGGGTAGGGGGTAAAAATAGTCTTGTAGAATGTCAACAGGAGGCGCATGGACAAGAAGACCGACTTGCTGCAGGGCACACTCGACCTGCTGATCCTGAAGACCCTTCAGACTGGCCCGACCCATGGCTGGGACATAGCACAGCGCATCCGGCAGGTCTCGCTCGAGATCCTCTCCGTTAACCAAGGCTCGCTCTACCCGGCACTCCACCGCCTGGAGTCGCAGGGGTGGATTGTCTCCGAGTGGGGAGCTTCCGACAACAACCGGCGGGCGAAGTTCTACAGACTAACGTCCGTCGGGCAGCGGCAACTTGCTGCCGAGACGGAGAGTTGGGAACGCTTCTCCCGGGCGGTGGCGTTGATCTTGCAGAGCACCTGAACTGAAGTGGCTGAGAAACCCCCATGATGAAAGCATTGAAGAGTCGAATACGCGCCCTTCTCATGCGTGAGGAGATGGAGGGCGAACTCGACGAGGAATTGCGCTTCCACATCGAGAAGGAGATTGAGCAGAACATCGCCCGAGGAATGAGCCCTGCGGAAGCACGGCGCGTGGCGCTTGTGGAGTTCGGAGGGGTGGAGCGCGTGAGGGAGGAGTGTCGCGACGCACGCGGGGTGCGCTTGTTAGAGGATCTCCTTCAAGACTTACGCTACGCCCTGCGCGTCCTGAAGAAGAGTCCGGCCTTCACCCTCGTGAGCGTCCTTTCGCTGGCTCTCGGCATCGGCGTCAACGCTACCGTCTTCGGCTTCGTCAACGCCGTGATGTTGCGGCCGCTCCCGCTACCCGACCACGACGAGTTAGTCCGCATTCAGGACGACAACCTCCCCGCCTATTCCGACTACCTGGCTTTTAACGAGCGCGCCCAGGTCTTTAGCGGGCTGACCGCTTACGACTTTGAGAGCTTCCAGTTGACCGTAGGCGACTCGCCGGCGCGCGCCGACGTCGTGCTCGTCAGCGGCAACTACTTCGACGTGCTCGGCGTGCGTCCCGCGCTCGGGCGTGCGTTCTCGGCCGACGAAAGCGCACAACCCGGCGCGGCCGCTGTTGCGGTCATTAGCCACGGTCTGTGGCAGGGCAGGTTCGGCGCCGACCCCGCCGTCGTCGGTAAGACGTTCCGCCTGAGCCGCGTGCCCTTCACAATCATCGGCGTGGCTCCGCGGGAGTTCACCGGAGTCTCGCTCGGCCGTCGCCACGACTTGTGGGTTCCCTTTGCGGCGGAAGTTCTGCTTCGCCCGGAGGGCAACAGAACCGTGAATCCGGACAGTTATCAGGTACATGTGATCGGCAGGCTCAAGCCGGAGGTCAGCCTCGCGCAGGCGCAAGCCGCGGTCGAAGTCGTCGCCGCACAGCAGGATCAAGCTCGGAAGGTACGTCTCTTCACTGATAGCCCCGGTGAGCAGCCCACCACGCCGCGCTCTCTCTCGCGGGCGACAGCCGTCGAGATGGGGCCGCGCGACCGGCAGCAGTCGTGGCTGGGCGTCGCCGCCGTGTTGGCGGTCGTGGGGCTGGTGCTTCTGGCCGCATGCGCCAACGTCGCCAACCTGCTGCTAGGCCGTGCAGCCGGGCGTCGGCGCGAAATCGCCGTCCGACTCGCGTTGGGGGCGAGCCGGCAACGCATCGTGCGACAGCTGTTGACCGAGAGCCTCGTGCTATCGCTGCTCGGGGCGACGGCTGGATTGATCCTGTCGCGCTGGGTCGGCGACCTTCTGCTCTCGCTGGTTCAACGGAACTCGCCGGCAGATATGGCGGCGGTCGCGCTCGACCTCAGCCTCGACTGGCGGATGCTTCTCTACGGGATGCTGGTGGCGGTCTTAACGGGTGTGGCCTTCGGTCTCGTCCCAGCGCTACAGGCTTCCAAGTCCGATGTCGTCTCCGATCTCAAAGCGGAGACGACACCGCGCGGCCTCGGCCGCAGACGGCTCACCTTCCGCAATGCGCTGGTCGTAACGCAGGTCGCAATCTCGGCGCTCTTGTTGATACCGGCAGGGCTGCTGCTGAGGAGCGTCCGTTTAGCGGAAACATCCGGCTACGGCTTCACCGTCGCCGACCGTTACGTGGCGAACGTCGAACTGGAAGCTCTCGGTAATGACAGGCGGCGGCAGAGTCTCATCAGGGAACAGTTGTTGGGCAGGGTGCGCGAGATGCCTGGCGTCCACTCCGCCACGATGTCGCAAATCGTGCCGCTGGCCGGGGGCACGATGGTCGTTACGCTGGAGGTCGAAGGGGAAGTGCCGGGGCAGCAGGC
>DASPJG010000002.1:0-4062 GCA_035628755.1 Pyrinomonadaceae bacterium | reverse complement strand
CGTTGGAACAGAAGTCGGGAGGCGCGGAAGACCCGCTGGCGGATTTTATGTTCCGCGTCCGCGAAGGGCATTGCGAATATTTCTCGACGGCGATGGCCGTGATGCTGCGCTCGGCGGGAGTCGCCACGCGCGTCGTCAATGGTTTTCAGTTGGGCGAGTACAACGATGCGGCGGACGTGTACACCGTGAGGCAATCGGACGCGCACTCGTGGGTCGAGGTTTATTTCCCGGACACGGGCGCGTGGGTAACTTTCGACCCGACGCCGGTTGATGGGCGTCCGGGCAACAACGATGCGGGCGGCCTGCGCTCGCAGCTCGGCAAGTATGCCGAAGCCCTCGAAATGTTTTGGATTCAATATGTCGTCGCTTATGATAAGCAGGAACAACGTTCACTCGCGACATCAATTCGCAGCAGTCTAGGCGTCTACCGCCAGACGGCAGGGCAAACTTTCGCCGAGCTGCGCGCCGGATTCGCCGTCTGGTGGCAACAACTCTACACCGGCACGACAGGCGTGACGGGCGGCGCGGCGCGGGTCAATGTTCCGCTGCTCATTGCGCTCGCGTTGCTCCTCGGATTGCTTGTGCTGTTTGTGGCTCGTGCGTGGCGTTGGAATCTGGCGTGGTTGCTGAAATTCCTGCGGCGCGAAAAGAAAAATCATTCATCCGTCGTCTTCTACGAACGCATGATCAAGGCTCTCGAAGCGCGCGGCATGCTGCGCACGCCCGACGAAACGCCGCTCGAATTTGCGGCGGCCACCGGCATGCCCGAAGCGTTGCTCCTGACACGTTCTTATAACCGCGTGCGCTTCGGCGCACACGAACTCACGACTGCGGAAGCCGCCCGCATCGAAGAATGGCTGCGGCGCGTCGAGAAGGAAAGCAAGTCGTGAATCGTGAATCGTAAATCGTGAATAGTTAAAACCGTTTCCTTCTATTCACGATTTACGATTCACGATTTACGGCCTTAGTTGTTATGAAGAAAATTGGCTTTATCAGTTTAGGCTGTCCAAAGAATCTGGTTGATAGCGAGGTGATGATGGGTCAACTCGCCGCCGCCGGTTATGAGATCACGACGGACGAGAGCGAGGCCGAGACGCTCGTCGTGAACACCTGCGGCTTCATTGATTCGGCGAAGCGGGAATCCATCGACGCCATCCTCGAAGCGGCGCGCATGAAGACCGCGGGGAAGGCCACGCGTCTCGTCGTCGCGGGCTGTCTCGTCGAGCGTTACCGCGACGAACTGCGCGCGGAGATACCGGAAGTTGACGCCTTCATCGGCACGAACCAGATCAACGACATCACGAAAGTTTGCGACGACCGTGTGAACACGCGCTCGCTTCCCGTCATCGCGCTCGGCAACCAGAGCGCGACTTATCTCTACGACGAATCGACGCCGCGCGTGCTTGCCACGCCCGGCTACAGCGCGTTCGTTAAAATCGCCGAAGGCTGCGACCGCCCGTGCGCCTTCTGTTTCATCCCGCAGATGCGCGGCCATTTTCGCAGCCGCCGCTTTGGCTCGGTGTTGAGCGAGGCGCAGGCGTTGGCCGCGCGCGGAGTCCGTGAGCTTATTCTCGTCGCGCAGGATTCTTCGCGCTACGGCGAAGACCTCGAACAGCCGGACGGGCTGGCGCACCTGCTCCGCGAACTCTCGCACCTCGACGGGATCGAGTGGGTGCGCGTGATGTACACCTACCCGACACACATCAGCGATCTCTTTCTCGACGTGATGGGGTCAGAGCCGAAGGCCGTCAAGTATCTGGACATGCCTTTGCAGCACGCCTCGCAGCACGTCCTGAAGTTGATGCGGCGCGGCGGAAATCGCGCGAGCCTCGAACGTCTCATCGAACGCGTCCGGCGGCGCGTGCCCGGCATCGGCGTGCGCACCACGTTCATCACGGGTTTCCCCGGCGAGACGGAGGAAGATTTCGACGAGCTCATGGCCTTCGTGCGCAACGTCGAGTTCGACCGCGTCGGCGTCTTCACCTATTCGGATGAAGAGGGCACGCCCGCCTTCGACCTGCCCGATAAAGTTGACCCGAAGGTCGCCGCTAAAAGGCGCGACCGCCTGATGCGAGAGCAACGCCGCATCTCGCTCAAGCGCAACCGCGCGCGCATCGGCCAGACTTGCCGCGTCCTTTTTGAAGGCGCGGCTAAAGAGACCGACCTGCTCTGGCAAGGACGTTTAGAGACGCAAGCGCCAGACATTGACGGCGTCGTCCTGATCAACGACGCGCCAGAGGGCTTCATGCCCGCCCCCGGCGATTTCGTCAATGTCCACATCACCGACGCACACGAATACGATCTGATCGGAAGCATCGTCAGCAGCGAGCAGTAAGCAGTGTGGAAACAGTTTTGACGCTCACCGCTCACCGCTTGCTGCTCGCGGCTCACCGCCCACTGTTATGAAGGTTGTCAAAGAATCGAGCGATGAACTGAACCCGTCGGTGGTGGTGACGACGGCCTTCATCGGGCGTCCGCCGCGCGAGCGTAGTTTTAAGGATTACGTCGCGCTGGCGATAGCGACGTGCGGCGTCGGGCTGATCCCGCTCGCGCCGGGAACATGGGGATCGCTCGTCGGCGTCGGGTTGTATCTCGCGGCGCGCGCGGCGAGCGTGCAGGGTTTTCTCTACGCGGAGGCGCGCGGATGGAGCCTGCCGCCGCTCGTCTCCCTGCTCACGACGGTCGTGCTCCTGATGTTGATCTTGATGACGATTGCGGGCATTTGGGCGGCGACGCGTTGCGAGTCGCTGTTGTCGCGCAAAGACCCCGGCGCGGTTGTGATTGACGAAGTGATCGGGCAGATTTTGACGTTCGTGTTTTTGCCCGTCGGCGTCGGGGCATGGGCAATAGTCGCAGGCTTTCTGGCGTTTCGCATGTTCGACATCTGGAAGCCGTACCCGATCCGCCGTCTCGAATCGCTCGAAGCGGGTCTCGGCATCATGGCCGACGACGTGCTCGCGGGCGTCTACGCCGCGACGCTGATGTCGCTCCTGACCTCAATTTACCTGCTCTTTTAGAAGGAGAAAATATGGACGAAGCCAAACAGACGAAGCCTTCTGATACTACTGCTGCGGACGCTGCCGACACGGGCGCGCAGACCGCCGCGCGGCAGGAAGAGGCGACGAGCAGTGAAACACTGAGCGACCTGCAACAGACTCGAACGGATTCAGCCGCATCGCAAAGCGGCGCGTCGGAATCGTCCGATTCGTCGTCCGCGCCGTCGCCTGACGGCATGCCCGACACCGACGGCGGTGGAACTGCCGACGGCAAAGACTCCGGCGGGCCGATGTAACTTAAATCACGAAGCGAGAACGATGAAGTAAAGACGAGTCGCTTTTACTTCATCGTTCCGCGTCCCGACTTTCCGCTTGACTCCTTCCCTTATGGACAATATCAAAATTCTTGTATCCGACGACGTGAGCGAGAGCGGGCTTGAACCTTTGCGCGCCGCAGGCTTCACGGTGGACAAGCGCACCGGACTCAAGCCCGAAGAGTTGCGCGAGATCGTGCGCGACTACGACGGGCTGATCGTGCGCAGCGAAACGAAAGTAACCGCCGCCGTGATGGACGAGGCGGTGCGCCTGCGCGCCATCGGGCGTGCCGGAGTCGGCGTTGACAACATAGACGTTCCGGCGGCCACCGCGCGCGGCATCATCGTGATGAACGCGCCCGACGGCAACACGATGACGACCGCCGAGCACACGCTCGCGCTCTTGCTCGCGCTCGCCCGCCGCGTGCCGCAGGCGCACGCGAGTTTGCAGGACGGCAAATGGGAGCGGAAGAAATTCGTCGGCGTCGAGTTGCGCGGTAAGACGCTGGGCGTGGTCGGCCTCGGACGCATCGGTCGCGTGGTGGCGAGTCGCGCGCGCGGCTTCGAGATGAAGGTTCTGGCGTTCGACCCGTTCATCTCCCCCGAACAGGCGCGCGACATGGAGTTGGAACTCGCGTCGCTCGAAGAGGTGTGCGCGCGCTCTGATTTCCTCACCGTCCACACGCCGCTGACGCCCGAGACGCGCGGCATCATCGGCGCGCGCGAATTCGCCTGTATGAAGCGCGACGTGC
>DASPJG010000001.1:0-8509 GCA_035628755.1 Pyrinomonadaceae bacterium | reverse complement strand
ATTGGGGCGGCGCGGCACTGACGGCCGACCCGGCGCGCCCGGTCTTCAGCCACCTCTGGACGTGGATGGAGGTCGGGACGTTTCGCGCCGACATCGGTTTCGCGATGGATCGCCTGAGCGGCATCTACGCCTGCTTCATCACCTTCGTCGGGCTGCTCATACACGTCTTCGCCACCGGCTACATGCACGGCGACAAAAGCTTTTACCGCTTCTTCGCCTACCTGAACCTCTTCATGTTCATGATGCTGACGCTGGTGCTGGCTGACAACCTGCTCCTGATGTTCGTCGGATGGGAAGGCGTCGGGCTCTGCTCGTACCTTCTGATCGGCTACTACATCGACCGCCGCGAAGCGGGCGACGCGGCGAAGAAGGCTTTCGTCGCCAATCGCGTCGGCGACTGGGGCGTGGTGCTCGGCATCATGCTCGTCTTCTCCCTCACCGGCTCGATCAGCTTCTTCGACAAGACAGGCATCGGCGTGCCCGTCGAGAGCGCGATGGCGGTCATCGCCGCGATGCCAATTGATCCGTTTACGTGGGGCGCGCTCGTCGCGGGCGGCATCACGTCAGCCGCGCTCCTGTTGTTCATCGGCGCGACGGGCAAGAGCGCGCAGATACCTCTCTTCGTCTGGCTGCCGGACGCGATGGCGGGGCCGACGCCCGTCTCCGCCCTGATTCACGCCGCAACGATGGTCACGGCGGGCGTCTACATGATCGTGCGCTGCTCGGCCATCTACACGCACGCGCCGACCGCCATGTTCATCGTCGCCGTCATCGGCGCGGCGACCGCGCTTTTTGCCGCGACCATCGGCATCGCGCAGAACGACATCAAAAAAGTCCTCGCCTACTCCACCGTCTCGCAACTCGGCTACATGATGCTCGCGTGCGGCGTCGGCGCGTTCGTCGCCGCGATCTTCCACGTCATGACGCACGCCTTCTTCAAGGCTCTCCTGTTCCTCGGTTCGGGCAGCGTCATTCACGGCATGCACCACGAACAGGACATGCGACGCATGGGCGGCTTGCGCAAGTATATGCCCATCACATTTGCGACGATGCTGACCGGCTGGCTCGCCATCAGCGGCATTCCCATCTTCGCGGGCTTCTTCTCGAAAGACGAAATTCTCTGGAAGACCTGGAGCACGGGCGCGACCGCGATCCCGACGTGGGCGGGCAAAGTTCTGTGGGTCGTCGGCGCGCTGACGGCGTTGCTCACGGCCATCTACATGACGCGCCTGATGGTGATGACCTTCTGGGGCGCAGAACGTTTCCGCGAAGCTCACGCGGGGGGACAGGCCGACGAGGCGCACGCACACGCCTATGACGAGGGCGACAAAGCGCACGACGCCAAACAAGCCTCCGCCGGAGACCGTCCGCACCATGAACCCGGCGCGCACGTCGCAGGCGCGCACGCTTCCCTGTCCGCGCATGACGACGAGGACGAAGACGAGCACGGCCAACATCACGGCGCAATCACGCCGCACGAATCGCCGTGGACGATGACCGTCCCGCTCATCGTGCTGGCGATCCTTTCGACGTTCGGCGGCCTCGTCGGCGTGCCTTATGCCTTGAGCGGCGGCGCGGTGAACAACTATTTCGAGCACGCGCTTGAGCCGGTCGTCGAACGCGCGCCGCAGCGCGGGGGCGGCCACGCCGAAGTCGGCGCAGGCGACGCTGCGCACGGTGATACGACGCACAGCACGACAACACCCGCGCCCGCCGGGGAGTCCCACGCGCAAACGCCGTCGCACGGGAACGAGGGCGCGCTGCCTCCTTCGGTCGGAGAGGGCGAGCACGGCGGCGCACCCGCCGCCGAGCACGCGCACGACCCGGCGGAAGTGCGCGCCGAGAGAATTTTCAGCGGCATCTCGGTCGCCATCGCGCTCGCGGGCATCGGCATCGGCTGGGCTGTGTTCAGAAAGAACCCGCTGCGCGCGATGCCGCGCCTGTTAGAGAACAAGTATTACGTTGACGAAGCCTACGACGCGGCCATCATCAACCCGATCAAGGTCGGCTCGCGCGAGGGGCTGTGGAAGATTTTCGACGTGAAAGTCGTTGACGGGCTGGTCAACGGACTGGCGCGCGCCACGAGCGGCGTGGGCGACATCACGCGCAGGCTACAGGCCGGGTTCGTGCGCGGCTACGCAGCCGTCATCCTGCTCGGCGCGCTGCTCTTGATCGGCTATTTCGTCTTCAACTTCACACGCGTGCTGTCGCACCTGTAAAAATTATGCTCCAGCGTTCGCTCTTAACTGTCTTGATCTTGCTGCCCGTCGCGGGCGCGCTCACCGCCGTCATCTACGGCATGGTCGCGCGCCGGAGCGAGACGGCATCCCGTTGGGTCGCGCTCATCTTCTCGACGGCCACTTTCGCGTTGTCGCTGCTGCTTCTGACGGGCGGCGGCTACTCTGATTCAGCCGCGTTTCGCTTCGAGCAAAACTTGCCCTGGATCGGGGCTATCGGCGCGCGTTATCACGTCGGCGTGGACGGCATCAGCCTGTGGCTGGTGATCCTGACAACGCTGCTCGTGCCCATCTCGATTGTTTCGAGTTGGCACGCGGTGGAAAAACGCCCGCTCGCGTTCTACGTCTTCATCCTGCTGCTTGAGAGCGCGATGCTCGGCGTCTTCGTCTCGCTCGATCTGCTCGTCTTCTACCTCTTCTTCGAGGCGTCGCTCGTGCCGATGTTTTTCCTGATCGGCGTGTGGGGCGGCGAGCGGCGCATTTACGCGGCGGCGAAGTTTTTCATCTTCACGGCAGTCGGAAGTTTGTTGATGCTCGTCGGCATCATCGCGCTTTACTACCTCCACAAGAATCAGGCGGGCTTCGGGACGTTTGACTACACGACGCTGCTCGCGTCGCTGCGCAGCAGCCAGATGGTGCTCGGCGCAGACGCGCAGTTCTGGCTCTTCCTCGCCTTCGCCATCGCCTTCGCCATCAAAGTGCCGCTCTTCCCTTTCCACACGTGGCTGCCCGACGCGCACACGGAAGCCCCGACCGCCGGGTCGGTGATCCTCGCGGGCGTGCTCCTGAAGATGGGAACTTACGGCCTGTTGCGCTTCAACTTTGCGCTCTTCCCCGACGCCTCGCGCGAGTTCGCTCCCGTCTTCATCGTGCTCGCAGTTATCGGCATCATCTATGGCGCGCTCGTGGCGATGGTGCAGCCGGACGTGAAACGGCTCGTCGCCTATTCGTCTGTCAGCCATATGGGCTTCGTCGTGCTCGGCCTGTTCTCGTTCACCGAACAGGGCATGCAGGGTTCGCTCTACCAGATGTTGAATCACGGCGTCTCGACGGGCGCGCTCTTCCTGCTCGTCGGCATGATCTACGAGCGACGCCACACGCGCATGATCTCCGAGTTCGGCGGACTGGCGAAGCCGATGCCGTGGTTTGCGACGCTGTTCGTCTTCGCATCCCTGTCGAGTGTCGGCCTGCCGATTTTGAACGGTTTCATCGGCGAGTTTTTGATCATGCTCGGCATGTGGACTTCGCCCGCGCTCTCTCAGACGTGGGCGCGCGTGGCGACGATGCTCGCCGCCACGGGCGTCATCTGGGCAGCCGTCTACATGCTCTGGATGTTGCAGCGCGTGCTCTTCGGTCGCGTAACGAACGAGAAAAACAGGCGACTGACCGATCTGAACTGGCGCGAACTCGGCCTGCTTCTCCCGCTGCTCGCACTGATGATCTACATGGGCGTCTACCCGCGACCGTTCCTGAATCGCTCGCGCGCCGCGGTCGAACTCGTCCGTTCGCGCGTCGTGGCGACGGAGAGCGGCGGCGTCATCGCGGAGAAGTAGCAAGTTCGGATTTGAAATCTCGGGGTCTCGAATCTGAAATGTAAAATTTGCAGCCGGAAGCTTTGATACTGGAATCTGCGAAGAAGTATTTATGTTGAAACATACCGGAAAGTTCTGTCTCACCCTCTTACTCGCCATGCTCTGCGGCGCGCTGCCGCTTGCGGGGTCGCACGCCGAGACGAAAGAGCAGTTCAGCATCAAGCTGAAAGGCGTTGACGGCAAGACTTACGACGTGGCGGCGATGCGCGGCGAGGTGGTGCTCGTCTCGTTCGGCGCGACGTGGTGCAAGCCCTGCGCGTTGGAACTGGAAGCGTTGGAGGAATTGAAACAGGAGTACGCGGGGCGCGGCGTCAAGTTTCTCTGGGTGAGCATCGAATCGGACGAGCAGACTTCCAACGAACTGCTGCGCGATTACGCGAAGTCTCTGAAGATGACGATTCCGGTGCTGCGCGACCCGGAAAAGACGGCCTTCGCGCAGTTCAGCGAGCGCGTCCGCCTGCCGATGGTCGTCTTCTTCGACCGCGAAGGCAAATTCGCCGCCCCGAAGCATACGGGCATGACTCCGCAGGCCGAGGATTACAAGAAAATTATTCGCGCGCGTCTCGACACGCTCCTACGCGCGCAGGAGAACACTTCCGGCGCGCCCGCGCTGCCCTGATTATTGTTGCCGTCGCGGGTCGCCGTTTGAAGCCGACGGTTATTTGCGCTGAGTTAAAAAGATGAACCTGTGTCTCGCCTTACAAACCGCTCAGGCCGTCTCGCCTGACATCAATTTCTGGCTCGTCATGCCGGAGATCATCATCTCCGTCGCGGGCGTGCTGGTCATGCTCGTCGACGCCTTCACGCGCCGCTCGAACCAGCGTTGGGTGACGGGACTGCTCTCGCTCTTCGGACTCACCGCGGCGGCAGCCGTCTGCGTCCTCATGTGGGACGATCAGACCACGGCGCGCGAGGCCTTTAACGGCATGATCGTGCTCGACCGGATGCGGCTTTCATTTACGCTCATCTTCCTCATCGTCTCTGCGCTCACGGTGCTCATCTCGATGATCTGGGTGGAGTGGGAACACCTGCCCGCGGGCGAGTTTCATTCGCTGCTGCTGTTCGCTACCGTCGGCATGATGTTTATGGCCTCGGGCGGCGATCTCGTGATCATCTTTCTCGGCCTCGAACTTCTCTCTATCGCCACTTACGTGATGGCGGGTTTTCGCCGCACCGACCTGCGTTCAAACGAATCCTCGATGAAATATTTCATCCTCGGTTCGTTCTCATCGGCGTTTCTGCTCTACGGCATCGCGCTCGTTTACGGCGGCACGTCGCTCGCCAACGGCGGCGCGGGCACAACCAACATCAAGGAACTCGCGCTGCGCGTCGGCGCGGAAAACGCACTGGCCTACCCCGCCTTGCTCTACGCGGGAGCGGCCATGATGCTCGTCGGCTTCGGCTTCAAGATCGCCACCGCGCCGTTTCACGTCTGGACGCCAGACGTGTACGAGGGCGCGCCGACGCCCGTTACGGCCTTCATGGCCGCCGGGCCGAAGGCTTCCGGTTTCGCCGCCTTCATGCGCGTCTTCCTCTTCGGCTTCCCCTTCATCGCCGCCACGACCAACGCCGCGCAACTTCATTCCGCGTGGATCAACGCCCTCTGGCTGCTTGCGATCCTGACGATGACGGTCGGCAACGTCGCTGCGCTCGTGCAAAATAACGTCAAGCGCATGCTCGCCTATTCTTCCATCGCACACGCGGGCTATGCGCTTGTCGGCTTCGTCGCGGCAGGCAAGGCGGCGGACGAGACGCTGCAATCGGAAGCCATCGCCGCCGTCGCCTTTTACCTGCTGGCCTACGCCGTGATGAATATCGGCGCTTTCGCCGTCGTCACGCTCATCGCGCGCAGCGGCGACCGCCGCACCGAGATTGAAGACTACAACGGCATCGGCTTCATCGCTCCCGCGCTCTCCTTCGCGCTCACGCTCTTTCTCCTGAGCCTGCTTGGCATCCCGCTCACCGCCGGATTTATGGGCAAGGTGATGGTCTTCCGCGCCGCGCTCGATCAAAGCTTTTATGGCCTCGTCGTCATCGGGGTGCTCAACACGGCGATTTCGGTATACTATTACCTGCGTCTCGTCGTGGTGATGTTCTTCCGCGAACGCTCGACCGCATGGAGCGCACCCGCCGTGCCCATCAGCGTCGCGCTGGCGATCATCATCACTGCGCTTGGAGTTTTTTATCTGGGAATTTTTCCCGGTCAGGTGCTGGACGCTTTCCGCTCCCCGCAACGCGTGGTCAGCCAGTTGAAGTAACGAGCGTCAGGAAACGAACATCAATCGTGAATCGTCAATCGTGAATAGAAAAACCGTCTTCCCTCTATTCACGATTGACGATTCACGATTTACGGTTTTCCGGCTCGTCACCCGTCACTTTTTATGTCGTCTGCGACGAAGATCGTTGAGCTTGAACCAGCGTCCGAATCGCCCGGCGAGGCGGCGACGGCGCGGCAAAGCGCGCCCGGCTCACTCGAATCGCTGGCCGCAGAGATCAAAGAGACGCTCGGCGAGGCGTGGTTGCCGCGCTATTACCGCGAGCGGATTTTGCCCCTGCGAACACGCTCCCACCAGATACAGGCCGCCGCCAACGTGCGCCCCGAACAGGTCAACGTGCAGCACACGCTTCTCGGCGTCGAACTGAAGATTGGCCGCCGCCGCATCACCTGTCCTGATCTGGCGACGGCTCGCTACCTGACAACCTTCGCCCGCGCCGGTTGCACCGAAGTGGCCGTTCCTTATGACATCTCGCGGATTTCCCTGCTCGCAGACGAACTCGAATCCGGTTGGCAACGCATGTTGCTGCTCGTCGAACATCTGGCGGGCGCGCGAAACAAGGCTTACCGCACGCGCCTGCGCAACTCTCTCATCGCCGACGCGCGACGCGAGATCGCCGAGGCCGGGGCTGGCACACTTATTCCACAATTCAACCAGAACACTAAACAACGGCGGCGCGGCGTTTGAACATCTAATTCCGAACTGTTAAATTAATTTTCGATGATGCAAGAAGTTAAAGACACAATCACGCCCATTGACCAGGAGGAACCCCTCCCATTCCCTTTCAACCAGCGCACTTTCTGCCGCTTCGAGCCGATTGAAAAGCGCATCGAAGAGATTCGCGTGCTCGTGATTGACGACTTGCTGCGCGACGAGCGCGACCTGTCGGACATGGCCGTGCGGGAGTGGGGGCGTCGCGCCGCGTCGCACCTCCAACGCGAACGCAAGATCGCGGGCTTGGCAATCGGCAACATCAGCAACAATATTTCGCGCCTTGTGCTCCGTCCTGAAACGCGCGTCGCTCACGTCTCGGAGGTCGCGGCGGCAGCCAAAGAGTTTCAGCCGCAGGCGATTGTCATGAGCGGCACGCTACGCGACTTCGACTATTACCATTCGAGCATCATCGAAAACTTCGGCCAGTTTATCCGCACCACCAAAATTCCGGTGCTCGGCATCTGCGGCGGCCATCAACTCGTCGGTTTGGGTTTCGGCGCGCGCGTCGTGACGCTCGATAACATGGAGCAGCACGAGCGACGCGAAGGCCGCCCCTTCGAGTATCAGTATCGCTTCATCCGCATCACCGAACCGGCAGACCCGATCTTTGAAGGCGTCAGCGACCGCGAATCCGGCATCTGGCAGGACTACACCATCGAAGCCTGCATCCTGCGCGTCTGGCAGAATCACGGGCTGCAACTCGACCGTGTGCCCGAAGGTTTCAAACTCCTCGCCACCGCCTATTCCTGCCGCAACCAGATGATGGTGAAGCGCGCCGATGGGCAACTTATCTACACCGTGCAGTTCCATCTCGAAAAATCATTCGAGGACTGGGACAAGACGCGCGCGACGCGCTGGGAACACCCGAACGAGTCGCGCGACGGTCGCATCATCTTCGAGAACTTCCTGCGCGAATCGCTCAGGCACACGGCGTAAATTTTCATCGCACCTGTGAAAGCTAAAAGCCCACGGCTCAATCGCCGTGGGCTTTTAGCTTTCGCGGGCTGCGGCTTCGGAACGCCGCTCGCGTTAAATGACCGGCACGTTTTCCATCGTGCGCACGATCAGCCTGTCAACCACGGCTTTGAGGTCGTTCGTCTCCGCGAAAACCTGCAATTGCTCGTCAGCGGACGTGCCGCGTTCGAGGATCGTGTGGATGTGTTCGACCTCTTTGCGCGAGCCGAGATCGTCGAGCACGTCGTCAACGAAGTCGAGCAGTTCGAGGATCAGGTCGCGCACGGGCACTTCCTTCTGCTTGCCGAAGTCGATCATCTTCCCCTGCAAGCCCCAGCGCACCGCGCGCCACTTGTTCTCCTGAATCAATGCGCGGCGATACAGGCGGAAGCCGAGGTTTTTCTCGATCAATTTATCCAGCCGGGCGACGATTGCCTGAAAGAGCGCGGCGATGGCAATCGTGTCGTCAACGCGCGTCGGGATGTCGCAGACGCGAAATTCGAGCGTCTCGAAAATGGGGTGCGGGCGCACGTCCCACCAGATTTTTCGCGGGTTGGTGATGCAGTTTGTGTCAAGCAGGAGTTTGACGTAACGCTGGAACGCGGCGTAGGAGTCGAAGTGATCGGGGATGTCTGTGCGCGGAAACTTCTTGAAGACCTCGGAGCGATAAGACTTCAACCCGGTGTTGATGCCGAGCCAGAAGGGCGAAGAGGTGGTCAACGCCAGAACGTGTGGC